>WGFI01000056.1 GCA_015492295.1 Caldifarciminota bacterium | reverse complement strand
TCGCCCTAGCTCCCAAGCTCATGTGGGAAGGATTCAGTGGTTTCACCAATGTGTGGGCGTTAGCGATGGATATAGGAACGGTTTATCAAACGGGATTCAGGGGTATAAATATAGGTATGAGCGTTTTAAACTTCGGATTTGAACCGTCACTGAGAGGAACATATATAAGGTACATCTATTCAGGTGGAGATTTAACAGCGGATACCATGAAATATTCATCCTATAAACTCCCTCTGACATTCAAAGCGGGTATATCCATAGACATATTTAGAAGCGCCTTCCATTCTTTAATAGGCATAGTTGAGGTGAATCATCCGAGCGATAACTCCGAGTCCTTCAATGTGGGATTGAAGTACTCTTATGCCAGCGACCTAATATATTTCAGCGTTGGTAAGAAGTTCAGGGATGGATGGTGGGTTTCACCTACGCATGACGAACTCTTTGCCGCAGGTTTTGGTATCAATCTTTTCGGTATATCCTTTGATTACGCGTACACGGTGAATTACAGGATGCCTGATATAAGTAGGTTTGGGTTCGTTTATACCTTTTAAGGAGGAACGAATATGAAAAGGTTAGCCTTAATAGGTGGTTTATTGGGTTCGGCTCCTTTATGGGCAATTGGGATAGGTGATACCATAGAGGTAAGACTTCCCGTGATGAGATTTACATTTGAATGGGATAAGTATCCCACGAAAGCAGTGATAGTGGATACCGCGGATGGAACATATATAGCGGTGTTTAGGAAAAACCTATATCCTTTCCGAATCATAGAGAATATAGGATTCAGAGACTTTCCACCTACGGGGTGGGAAGCGGATTCTTCGTGGTTTTCAAAGCTTATAATATATTCAGGAGACATATATTACCCGTTAATTAGATACACCTACGATAATTTTACCGGTGCCTCGGATGTTAAGACTATAACCATACCCTTGGTAAAAACTCATACCTGGGATACGATATATGTTACCTATACTCTTAACGCGTTAAACTCCACGGATACAGTAAAATTCTTGGTTGCCAAATCTTCGGATACTACATGTTGGGATCTCGCTGGCACCATTACCAGCGCAGATATATCAACCTCGATGAGCCTTAAATACTTTCCTATACCTTCAGGTGCCTGTGGTATAACAGATAGCGATACCGTATATGTAAAAATATCGTTTGTCGATAATAGCAATGTACCCCTTGATACCACGAAATTCTTTGCTATCTATGAATTCTCGGTAGGGGGAAGAATATACAGGCCAAGACCACAGGATACTTTGAGTGCAAGCGATGTAAATGCTATCGTCAATAATATTAAAATCGCGTGGCGAGGGGTTAAGAACGCAATAAACTCGTTTGTAGGCGTTAGCGAAAGCGACTTAGTGAATCGCGATGATATTCCGGGAGTTCTCATACTTGTGGGTCCATATTTTATATCTAACCCTGACACGGCCAGAATGACCATAGCGCCTGCTGATCTTCAAAGAAAATGGCCGCTTCTTGGATTTTATGATCCAATAGACATCAATGGCAGAGAAATCATCTATCTCAATACTTCTTATAGGTTAGATACTACCTACCTAAGGGATACGCTATATCTAAGAAAATGGTTAGCCTTCCAGTATGCAAGATATGTCGCGTACAGTATAGATACTTCCGAGGTTGATACAACATCCTTCTATCCCCTGTATCTCATGAATATGGGTGTTACCGTCAAAGCCTGTTGGATCGCTCACAAGGCTATGATCGCCGCCTTTGACCCGGATACTTTGTACTCTTATGCTAGGGGAATATTTAATAACAGCTTCCCAGATGTGTATGAAGAATTCTCCTTCGCTATCGGTACAGAGGCCACTTACCTCTTCTACACAGCGTTATTATACGATGGAAGACATCCTAACCCCGGAGACATCGCGAAATTCACCCTTTGGATGCTCTATCTGGAAGAACTTACCAGTGAGGATGCTGTAAGAAACGCTATCAGAGAGGAAGGTATATTATTCATGTACTTGCCAGTTGAGCCTACTTCTATATTGGTATCCTCCGTCCAGAACCTGATCAGTTCAGCAGGAAAAACCTATTATGAAGCCTATGAGGAGTTTGTAATGAAGGTATTTTCCGCTGGAAGACCTTATATACAACGAATTCCCGGCTTCCCCGTTTTCTCCAATCCTTTGCTCAAAAATACACGTCTAACTTCTGATCCTGGTGGTCTGCAGTTGAAAGCCAATCCATTGCTTCTATTTTCAACTAATGTTTTCGGCTTTGCGGTGGGCTCAAATGCCTTCACATTTGATGGATACGATGGAAACTTCATAGGTGATACCATGAGCGGTTATAAGGTTTATGTGATAGACACGGTTAGTAATACCTTCAATGAGCTTACCCTTGATGAGAGGAATCGTGGAGTATATTGGGGTGTTCCAACTTTCGTTATGATAATAAACTATGGAACCTCAGGAGATTATGTAGCTGGAAACAAGGATACAACTGATGATCGTGTTCGTCCAGTTGTTTTAGAAAAGTTTATGGTTGAACCGAATTATGTGTTTAACAGATATGTGGATGTTTATGTGATTACGGATACCTTGGCTTATTATGACGCTAACGAAGAAGGTGCTAAGGTTATATTATATCCTGCCACGGATTCTGCGGATTACGGATCATCAATAGTGACCTTATCCCCAATAGCACCAAAACTTTATGGATCAAACGTGTATCTGCTTTTCAAAGATATATACGATAGACCGTACTATGGCTCAATAGTTTATAAGATTTATCGTATGCAAAGCTTCGCAGGCCTTGATTATAGAACTGCCACTGGTGTTTCCGATAGCGGTATAATACAGAGCATAAAACTCGGGAGAGAACTCGTTGAGGCTTACCCTGGAAAACTTTATATGAGATCACTATCGTCGGAAAAGGATCTCCTCGTGTTCAATTATGGTAAAGAGTTTGCCTTCTCCTTACCCGTTGATGCCGAGATCAGGGCTAAGGCGGATATGGGCGATAAGGTGTTCGTTTTTGATGGTGTAGAGTGGAGGGAGGTGGAATCTTATTATGATGCGGATAATGGAGAGATTGTCGCTTATATAAGCGGTGGATATAAGATATATGTAGGTAAGGATAAGCCTTCAAGTTCTCCGGCCGTTTTCAAAGCTTACGCGGAGATAGGCAGAATCAGGGTGATTGTGCCTTATGAAACGGATATCCACCTTATAATATACGGCTTGTCCGGGAGGAAGGTCAAAGAGTACAGCTTGAAGAAGGTACCGGCGGGTGGATATGAGTTTAATGTTTCAAACCTTCCAAAAGGGGTTTATATGGTTAAGGTTAAAACCGCGAAGCACAGCGCCGTATTGAAGGTAATAGGAGGTGTTAAATGAAAAGGGTTCTTATAGTTATACCTTTACTTCTTGGAGTTCAGTTATCCTGTAAATCTAAGGA
>WGFI01000055.1 GCA_015492295.1 Caldifarciminota bacterium | reverse complement strand
TCGCCCTAGCTCCCAAGCTCATGTGGGAAGGATTCAGTGGTTTCACCAATGTGTGGGCGTTAGCGATGGATATAGGAACGGTTTATCAAACGGGATTCAGGGGTATAAATATAGGTATGAGCGTTTTAAACTTCGGATTTGAACCGTCACTTAGAGGGACATATATAAGATACATCTACTCAGGTGGAGATCTGGTTACGGATACTCTGAAATACTCATCTTACAAGCTTCCACTGACGTTTAAAGCAGGTATATCCATAGACATATTTAGAAACGCTTTTCACTCTTTAATAGGAATAGTTGAGGTGAATCAGCCCAGTGATAACTCGGAATCCTTTAATGTGGGATTGAAATACTCTTATGCCAGCGATCTTATATATTTCAGCGTTGGTAAGAAGTTTAGAGATGGATGGTGGGTTTCGCCTACGCATGACGAACTCATAGCCGCGGGCTTTGGTATTAATCTTTTCGGTATATCCTTTGATTACGCGTACACGGTGAATTACAGGATGCCTGATATAAGTAGGTTTGGGTTCGTTTATACTTTTTAAGGAGGAACGAATATGAAAAGGTTAGCCTTAATAGGTGGTTTATTAGGTTCGGCCCCCTTATGGGCGGTTGGGATAGGTGATACGATAGAGATAAAGCTTCCTGTTCTAAGATATACCTTCAATTGGGATGATTATCCTACGAAAGTGACGATAGTGGATCAAACGACTGACGGGATGTATATAGCCGTATTTACACGGAATTATTATCCCTTTAAAATTATAGAAAATAGAGGTTTCAGAGACTTTCCACCCACAGGTTGGGAAGCCGATACTCTATGGGGGAATAAGCTCATTATAGATTCCACAGGAATATACTATCCCGCAGTTAAATATACCTACGACGCATATACGGGAACATCCGACATAAAAACCCTGAAAATTGATTTAAACTTAACCGAAAGTTGGGATACCATATATGTTGATTACACCTTAAATGCCCTAAATCCTACCGATACGATAAAGTTTCTTGCGGCTAAAGCCTCAGACACGACCTGTTGGGATCTGGCGGGTATGCTTACCGATGCGGATATATCAGCGAGTAGGACTCTTAAATATTTCCCCATACCTTCTGGAGTCTGCGGAATAACTGATAACGATACCATATATGTGAAAATATCGTTCGTTGATAACAGTAATGTGCCTCCTGATACCACCAAATTCTTTGCTATGTACGAGTTCGCGGTCGGAGGTAGAAAATACAGACCAAGACCTGCCGATACTTTAAGCGCCGTCGATGTTAGCAATATTGTTAATAGCTTGAAAATAGCGTGGAATGGTGTGAAAAGTGCCATTGACAACTTCATGGGTGTCAGTAGTTCGGATTTGGTTGATAAAGATGGCATCCCTGGAATTTTGTTCGTTATAGGTCCTTATGATATGAGCGATCCGGGAGATGCTCAATATCCGGATCCCGAAGTTAGACCTACGCTTGGTTTTTACGATCCTATGGATATAAACAACAAAGAAATTATTTACATAAACACGGCTTATGATCTTTTCAATACTTATTTAAGCAACACCGTATATTTCAGGAAATGGTTGGCGTTTCAGTATGCCAAATATGTGGCTTACAGTATAGATACAACGGAGGATACGATACCTGGATTTTCAATACCTCCATATCTCGTTAATATGAGTCTTACTGCAAAGGCTTCATGGATAGCTCATAAATCTATGATTTCGGCATTTGATCCAGATTCCCTTTATTCTTATTCTAAGGGAATATTCAATGATAAGACTTATTCATTCGCTTCAGGTTCAGACGCTTCATACCTATTCTCAACGGCGATAATTTACGATGGAAGAATACCAAGAGACAAAGATATAGCTAGATTTACCTTGTGGATGCTCCATCTTGAAGAGCTAACCAGTGAAGATGCGGTAAAGAACGCGATGAAAGAACAATTTGTACTGTTTATGTTTATGCCTGTGGATCCTACATCTTCATTGTTGTCTTCCGTTCAGAACCTTATAGGTTCAGCGGGGAAAACTTATCAAGAAGCCTATGAAGAGTTCGTTATGAAAATTTTCTCAGCCGGAAGGCCATATATCCAACGAATCTCTGATTTCCCTACCTTCTCGGATCCATTAGTTAGCAATACCGTTTTATCAAGTTCTCCTGGGGGTCTATCTTTGAAATCTTATGTATCAAACCTCTTCACAACCACTATATTCGCTTTCGGTGTGGGTTCAAATGCTTTTACATTTGATGGGTACGATGGAAACTTCATAGGTGATACCATGAGTGGCTATAAGATCTATCTCATAGATACGGTTAGCAATACCTTTAATGAGCTAGCCCTTGATGATAGAAATCGTGGTATTTCGTGGAATGTGCCAACATATGTTATGATAATAAACTATGGGGTTTCCGGAGAATATGTAGCTGGAAACAAGGATACAAGCAATGCACGTGTTCGTCCCGTTGTTTTAGAAAAGTTTATGGTTGAACCGAATTATGTTTTTAACAGATATGTGGATGTTTATGTGATTACGGATACTTTGGCTTACTATGATGCTAACAAAGAAGGTGCCAAGGTTATATTCTATCCCGCCACGGATTCTGCGGACTATGGATCATCAATAGTGACCTTATCCCCAATAGCACCAAGACTTTATGGATCAAGCGTGTATCTGCTTTTCAAAGATATATACGATAGACCATACTATGGTTCAATAGTTTATAAGATTTATCGCATGCAAAGCTTCGCAGGCATTGATTATAGGACTGCTACTGGTGTTTCCGATAGTGGTATAATACAGAGCATAAAACTCGGGAGAGAACTCGTTGAGGCTTACCCTGGGAAACTTTATATGAGATCTCTATCATCGGAGAAGGAACTTCTCGTGTTCAATTATGGTAAAGAGTTTGCCTTCTCCTTACCCGTTGATGCCGAAATCAGGGTCAAGGCCGACATGGGCGATAAGGTGTTTGTTTTTGATGGTGTAGAATGGGAAGAGGTGGAATCCTATTATGATGCGGATAATGGAGAGATTGTCGCTTATATAAGCGGTGGATATAAGATATATGTAGGTAAGGATAAGCCTTCAAGTTCTCCGGCCGTTTTCAAAGCTTACGCGGAGATAGGCAGAATCAGGGTGATTGTGCCTTATGAGACGGATATCCACCTTATAATATACGGGTTGTCCGGAAGGAAGGTCAAAGAGTACAGCTTGAAGAAGGTACCGGCGGGTGGATATGAATTTAAGGTTTCAAACCTTCCAAAAGGGGTTTATATGGTTAAGGTTAAAACCGCGAAGCACAGCGCCGTATTGAAGGTAATAGGAGGTGTTAAATGAAAAGGGTTCTTATAGTTATACCTTTACTTCTTGGAGTTCAGTTATCCTGTAAATCTAAGGA
>WGFI01000054.1 GCA_015492295.1 Caldifarciminota bacterium | reverse complement strand
CCCGTTCCCAGGAACATAAGGCGTAACATCAGCATAGAACACACCCGTGGGATTCCCAGACCAACAACTTGAACAATCCGTTCCGGCTAATGTTCCACTTATAGGAGAACCGTTGAAATTCCCGGACCACGAACTTGAAGGACTTTGAACAGCCCAGAACAGATACGCTTTCACAACGGATGCGCCAGCAGGTATCCCCGATATGGTTATACTGCAACTTCCCCCCGAACTCAAAGCGCATCCGGATGCAACGAAATCCCCATTAACAACCTCCCTGTAAATCTGGAAAAACGGCGTAGCCATGGGAGAGTAGAACCCACTATTTTGTAAGTTGAAACCATAACCACCGGCATTGCATATAGCTGAAACTATGTTCAACATCATAACGCTCTTATTTTAAGGTTGATATGCACCAAAAATCTACTAACCTAAATAGTATTACCCACTTGACAGGAAACTTTTCAACCTTATAATACCAAGTGGTGATACTGTTAGTTTCTTTAATCATCAATGAGGTGGCGGTTGTGGGTTCGGATTCGGGGTGGGTTGAAATTTATAATGAAACTTCAACGACAATAAACTTAAACGGTTATAGTTTGGTATCTAAGAATAGAGTTTTATCTTTGAGCGGGGTTATACAACCAGGGGAGTATAAGGTTCTATACTTCGGTTTCTCCATAAATTCGGATAGTGTGGTTATAAAGTATAACGGCGATATAGTGGATTCTTATTCTTGGATAACCCTCCCACCCAGTGGAAGCATGGGAAGGTACCCTGATGCCAGCGGAGATTTCAAACACTTCCTGGTACCGACTCCTGGAAGAAAAAATGAGATACCCTCATCTTTGGATGAGCAATCGTGGGGTAGAATAAAGGCGCTATTCGGTCCAAGAAGGTAGTTTGGCTTTACCCTTTTGTAAATTCTTTGGAGAATGTCCGAAGTGTTTGTATCAGGATATAGATTATGATGAGCAGATTTCCATAAAAGGTAATCTTGTGGAGCAGGAGATCGGTATAAAACCCTATATTATACGAGGTTCAAAGGACAGGTTTTATAAATATAGGGTCGTTTTTCAGATTAAGAGAGTATCTCCAAAAAATGTAGCACTTGGATACACGCTTGATAGGGGGTTCATTTATGGTGTGGATTTTTGCCCCATATTAAGGCCGAAGATAAACGATACGATAAAGCCTTTGAATAAAATACTATCATCGGAAAACATAAGTACCTGGGATCCGAATGAGGGGAAAGGCAAGCTTCTCGGTATTACCGTAATGACCAACGATGAAAACTTGATAATCTCGCTAAATGTAAGGAGGAGGGTTTTTTTGAAGAGTTTAACCTATAAAGTCCTTTATGAGATTGGGGGGGTGATGGGTATTTGGTGGGTTTTAAAAGATAAGATCAACTTGGTTATAGGGAGCAGGGGTTCAATGTTCCTACCTTTTAAAGATCTAAAAATCTCCCCGTTTGGAGTGTATCCGGATAACTTGGAAATGTTAATGCTCATATGGGAATCCCTTGAAAGTTATAAGGATTTCACAGCATTGGGAACGGGTTTGTATTTTCCCTTAAACAATATAGAGACCTATGTTGAGAAAGATCCGCTGGTTTTAAGAGAGATAGAAGAAAATTATAGGTTGCACTATGGAAAACTGAACTATGAGCTTACACCGTTTATGACATTCATATATTCATCAAAAAATAAACCCAAAAACTTGACAGTGAATACGGATAGGTTTAATGAAGAACTGCCAGAAGACTTCGGTAAAACTTTCGTTCTCATAGGAAGCAGGATGAGGAAGATGAAGAAATTTTTAAAGGTCAATGACTTAAAAATTGATAAGGTTTATCTATTTGATACGGATCCTCATACGGATAACTTCACCTTGGTCGTCATCTCACATAGATAATACCCCATAAAATCCAACCTTCATCCTCATTCTCTTTATATATCAACCCACCGAAATTTTTATAATTCAAACCTGCGGACAATCTGAAACCCCTCTTTGATGTGAAAATCTTTGAAGAATAGGCATCTTCATAGAATTTTATCCCATCCCTATCAAAGGAATAAAACCGCATCCATATCCCCTTGTATCTCAACCCGATATAAGTGCAACCTTGACAGAGGCCACCCTCAATATAATTGGCCTTCATAATAAACCTCGGTACCTGAAAATATTCCACTCTTATATAGGAATCCCTTTTGTACATCCACAGCGAAAACCTCTTAGTGTATGAAGATATGAATATCCTGAAATCCAACTCCCTAAATCCATATCTGTACCAAAGGGAATAGGAACTTCTTTGACTTCCTTCATCCCAAAAACTTTCCCCGTTGAAATATCTTATGGAAAATCCTCCACCCTTGGAGTATCCTTTTATTCCGAATCCAAAGGATGACTTGGATAAAGCGGTCTCAAAATAAAATCTTCCAAATTTTAGAAAGGATATACCCCCTACCAAACTATCCTTCCGCGTTATAAGCAATCCTCCCAAACCGGAAATATATCCGCCTATTATCCCACTCTCAGAGAGTTTAAATATCATTTTCCCTAAGCCTATACCCAAGGAAGGTTTAGCGTAATACACATAACCAACATCACCGTAATCCGTATAAAATCCGCTCGAACCGCCAAATCCAAGGGGGGTTATTATCTTGGAATTGCCGACGAAGGCGCTTATAAAACCTTCCTTCTTTATAAAGAACGATGTATCATAAGGGCTTATATAGAGGTTGTAAGAGTACCCCTCATTCGTACCCTTTGAACTCAAAGCAAACCCTCCATTATAGACCTTTACAAAAAAGCTGGAAAACTTTTCACCGCCGAAGTATATAAACCTCCTTAAATACTCCAGTTCGTACTCCTTAAAACCCGTTTTACGAAGCAGATCCTTCCAATCCTTATAAGGGCGATATTTCATTATAGTATCTATCTGCTCGGGCGTTAGAAATGGCAGCGAGGCGAGTTCGTACCTAAAACAAGAATTTATATTGATACTCTGATAATTGTAAGTTTGGAAGCTCTCAATTTGAAATGTGTCAGGTATGAATGGAAACAAGTGGGAATATTAAAGTTGAAGAAAATTCAGCATTAAATTTTTGAACTCCTCCATCATCTCATACTCATCCTTATAGTTCTCGGGATAGAGAGTCTTCAAATATACCAATTTCAACTCCCTCTTAAATATCCACTTGAAAACCTTTTTAAAGGCCCTCCCTCTATTCCCGTATATACCGAAAACTATTATAGGACAACCAGTATCTTTGGAGAGTTTAAACGCTCCCTTCTTTACCTCGGGCAATCTGTTCCTTCCACCTTCTGGAAATATCCCCACATCATAGCCTCTATCCAAAAGTTTGTAGGCTTTCCTGTATCCCTTTGGAAGAGGTATCCCATTGAAAAACTTTAAAAAACCTCCGAATATAGGATTTTTAAATAAACCCGCATGACCCAAGAAAAATATTTCACGATTCCAAAAACCCATTATAAGCGGAGGATCCATATACGAGCTGTGATTCGCAACGATTATCGCAGGTTTATTCGGAATTTTTAACCTCTCAAAGTTCAAAGTTTCAACACCCGCAACTATCTTAAAGAGGATTTTTAATACGCAGTGGGCGAATTTCCAACGGAAACTGTAATCATTCCACTTCAACATCTATAGGCCCGTCTCCAACATAAAATTCTTTGAGAATTGAACCGCTGAAATCCAAATATAGTGTCCTATCGTTGTCAAAGTCCGAGACCACCAAGGTGTCTCCTTTAACATCGCAGGACGAAGCCGAAATATCCGTCTTTATGAAACCTTCACCCTTCTCCTCAACCCAATTGAACTTATAAACACCTCCATACCACCCAACTATGAACAGGTATCCCCTTTCAGATATGCACATACTACCCAGGTATCCACCCACATAAAAGCTGTCAATCTCAGAGTCTCTTATTCTAAAAATTGATGTTTCTATATCCGTATAGTTTCCGGTTGATAAGATATAAACATCCCCTTCTGGATCTGATATTATACTCTGCGTATTTGTCCCCACTCTTATGCTGTCCATCAAACCTCGTGTTAGTATATCATATACATACACTACACCGTGGTAATCCGATGTGTAGTTCGTGCATGCTACGAAGAGTTTTTTCCCCAGTATCAGAATCCCTTCTGGATTGCCGCATACGGAGATTTCATCGGTTAGCCTTGTTCCTTTAAATATACTTACGGTTGATGTAAGAAGGTTGGTTATGAAAACCTCTTCGGTTATACTTGAATAACTTATGTTGTAAGGGTTTCTTCCATCCCCAACCTTCAAGGTGTCCATTCTACCATCGCTTAAAACGTACTTATATACATCGTTCGTTCCGGAATTGACTATAAACAATGTGTCCCCAACTTTGAGTAAATCGTTAGCCCATAAGGATGCAAACAGAACCCTCTCCGATGAATCCCTAATATACCACACCTCCGGTGATAGCGTCGTTAAAACCCACACCCCTCCCCCTTCGCTTATCCTGATGATCTTCGGATTTTCAACGTTTATCCTTTCAACACAGGAAAATAACAGTAATATAAAACTAAGAGTTCTCAAGTTTTTCAACGACAACCCTATTGACCTCCTTCGGATCAACCTTTCCCCTGAAATCCTTCATAATCTGCCCAACAAAGAAACCCACAACACCTTTCTGACCTTTCTTATATTTCCTCACCTGCTCAGGGAACTTCCTTATGAGTTCCTCAACCAAACTTTCAAGATCAATGGATATTGGCTTGGGGGCTTCCTTTATCAGCGTATCAAAGGGTACATTCTCAAACACATGCTTCTGCACAGCGAGCTTCAAATACTCATTCAGAATCTCCCCTTTCTTCACCAAATTGACCATACGAGAAAATCCGTAAATATCAAATTCTTTTAAGGACTTACCTGCCTGATTGAGCCTACCGGATATGACATTTACCAGATACTCCGCTATCATAGACGGTTCTTCTTTATAAACTCTATCAAACACCTCCGAAAGTTCCCTATCGTAGGCTATGATTTTAGCCAGATGTTCTGGTACCCCACTGTTTATGTACTCCTCCTCTTTATCCCAAGGCATATCAACGAGCATACTTTCGGCTTCCTGTAATAGATCGTCTCCAACGAACAATGGAGGAATATCGGGTTCGGGAAAGTACCTGTAATCGCTTTCAGTTTCCTTAGTTCTCATGGGTTCGGTTTCCTTGCCGTTCCACATTCTCGTTTCCTGCACGACCCTTTCTCCTGAAAGCAGTATATCTTTTTGTCTTTCTATCTCATACTTTATAGCATCGGAAACGGCTTTGAATGAGTTCAGATTTTTTATCTCAACCTTCGTTCCGAATTCCCCTTCATCAAAACTTACGGACACATTCACATCAACCCTTAGATGACCCTTCTCCATATCAGCATCTGATATACCCAGAAATCTTACGGCACTCTGCAAAGATACTAAATACTCCTTTGCCTGTTCGGGGGAAGCTATATCGGGTGATGACACTATTTCAAGTAGGGGTATGCCTGCTCTATTGAAATCTAAAAGGACGCTTCCATCTTCCAGATGAAGGGATTTTGCCGTTTCCTCTTCAAGGTTTATCCTTTCTATTCTGATACCCTTTATCCAAGCGTTCCTAACTATGGGTAAAGAATACTGGGTTATTTGATAGCCTTTTGGAAGATCGGGGTAGAAATAGTTCTTACGGTAAAACTGTGATAACCTTACGACCTCACCTCCTAAAGCTTTCCCAAGGGCCGCGGCGAATACCACCGCTTTCCTGTTCGGCACAGGTAATGTTCCCGGATGCCCAAGACATACAGGACATACCGCCTTATTGGGTTCATCCCATTCACCTACTGGACAGGAGCAGAACATCTTCGTTTTAGTTTTCAATTCTATATGCACTTCCAAACCTATCCTTGGGAACACCTTCATTGAGGATGCTATTGTATGGTGGAAAAGTTTCATTGGTAGAATTGTAAGTTATGCTTACGATTCCTGGCAGATGTTTAACGGTTCTCAAAAACATCTCGGTTTTCAATAATTGGGGATATAAATAACGATGAAAGCATGGAGGTGGTCTTTGGATGCTATGATAGGAGGGTGTATGCTTTGAGAGGATCGGACGGTTCATTGTTGTGGTCCTATCCGACGATGGGAAGTATAATTTCATCTCCTGCGATAGGGGATATTAACGATGACGGAAATATAGAAGTTGTTATTGGAGCGAGCGATAAAAGAGTTTATGCGTTAAGAGGCTTGGATGGAACGGTTCTATGGGAGTTTATTACGGGAGATTATGTTGTCTCATCACCCACAATAGCGGATATTAACGGGGATGGATACATGGAAGTTATCGTGGGAAGTAGAGATAGCAGTGTATATGTCCTAGGAGGTACCGATGGGACGGTTTTATGGCACTTTAAGACTGGTTATTACATTTTATCTTCACCTGCGGTTGCCGATATAGATAACGATGGAGATGTTGGTGTAGTGGTGTCTATACTTTACTTCTTTGGAAGTCGCGATAATAAAGTCTATGCTTTAAGATACCTAGTATAACAATGGGCGGTGGAGGATTCGAACCTCCGACCCCCGGTTTGTAAGACCGGTGCTCTCACCGCTGAGCTAACCGCCCTTAACCGAATATTTTAAAGTTGAAGTTTCCGCTTCAAGGTCCTTATTCTATCTATCCTGTAAGGATCAGTTGAATTCTGAATAGCGAGCCAATAACTTACAAGATCCCCGAACCAAATGAGATACAACATCTGCTCAACCTCACTGTTCCCCTCAGCATTCACCTCCGATATACCAACGACATCGTCTTTCAAAATATCCTTAACTATCTCCATCCTTCTTTTCACCCTCGGATGATCATAATCCGTTTTTAGAAATATCAAGTACGCCTTATCCTTTATAAACTCGGGAAAATCAAAACCCTCTATATCGTTATGGTTCTGTTCGGGAAAAATAGAGAAGTGAGCGAAGTTGTTGGCATTCTCGTTTATCTGATTCTTCCAACGTACCCCTACGGAGATGTATTGCGAGTATATTATTGGGAGTCTCCTGTAAATCTTTGCCGCTATTTCATAAGTTGGAGAATCCTCGCCTTGCAACGAATCCTTATACCGATTTATGGCCTCACTCGCTTCAACAAAGACATTATAAGTATCTCTATCTATATAGCCCAACACCTTTAAAGCATATACACCCGCTTTTAAAAGGTATCCGTAGGCTTCTCTGGGATGATAACCCGTAGGGACTTTGAAAACGGGAAAATCTCTATTTAACGATAGGGTTTCAAGTTTCCCTCCCGAGGTTATTGAGACGCACCTGCAACCCAGCTTTAAAGCATCTTCAAAAACGCTCAGAGTCTCTTCGGTATTTCCGGAATACGATACTAAAATAACCAGATCCTCGGACCTTGCGAAGCTGGGAAGATTATAACCCTTAACAACCACTATATCCCTTTTGAGCCAATCCAAGAGAAAATCTCCCACCGCTCCTGAGCCTCCCATTCCAGCGATGAAGATTCTATCACCTTTATATTCAAAAAATTTCCCCTTAACCTCTGGAAAAAATTTGAGTTGCTTAGGAAAACTCAATATGTTTTCTATCATAAAGCGTTTATTCTACGGATGAGAATTTTCTTCCATTCTCCCTCTTCATCCCTGAGGAAATTCCCAAAATCCTTGGTTATATGTATATCTGTATCGGCATCCATATATACCTTTGCCCTTGAAATGTACTCTAACAATCTTCGGCGGGGAGCGAAGCTATCGGGAAACAATATATGCGCGTAATCCTTTATTGACTTTGTATCTTCAATGACCTTTAAGAAGGCTAGAACTATAAGGGTTTTCTTCCTTTCCCTGACTTTCGTCTTCCCCCTGTAAAGCCCTAAGGAACCCGCAAAACTCAAATAAAGAACATTATCCCTTCTTCTGCGCAGATACCATGCCAAGTTGTAAGTGCCTTTCAATTCTTTACCTTCACCACTACCACCGAAAAACGCATCGTACATGATTCTAAAAGTTTTTATTTTTACCTTAGGCATATATTTCTTCTTCCTATAAAAGGCGTTGTACATTTTCGCTCTCTCATAATTATACCTATCACCCAAATGTTTCGCTAACATCTGAGATATAATTAAAGATACATTATCACCTTCAAGGATGGCCTTTGCCATATATGAGTTTATCGCGGGGCCATACATACCCACGCTGACCGCCCTATAAAAGTTCTCATCAAAAACGCTTACAGCCCTATCTATCTCCCCTGACAACGCGTACTTCGTTCCTAAGATGTTGTAATATATGACCTTATGGAACTCGGTGGAGTTTATGTCAGGTGGTTTCAAATCGTAGTTCCTACCCAGAAGATAATGACAGTTGGCTACGGTAAATTCATCAGGTGCTATCTTCAGAGCCTTATCGGGATAACCGTAGGACATAAGTATGACGGATCTCATATCAATAGGAATACAATCAAATATCTCTCTCAACTTATGCAACTTCAAGGTTCTTGAAAAATAAGCCCCAAGATATTTATAATAATCATCATCCTTACCGAATGATTTTTCATAAATCCTCACATAACGACCCAATTCCTTGATCTTCCCCTCCATCATAAGAAACCGTAAAAGATTCTTCAAAGTTTCCCTCTCAGGTTTTTCTTTAAAGATTTTCTTTAACCTCACAATCTCCCTATCTAAATTTAACATAAACGACCTTCAAAGATTGTGAAACGGCGGCAAAAACCCCAACGGCGTTTTCAATGTTTCCTTGATCGTACAGTGCCCATTTATAACGATCCTGATTGAGCGCCCATACCTTTATTGCATAATTCCCATCCCCCCATGAAAATGTGGGATCCTTGTAAAACATAAAAGGCGGGAATCCACGAAGACTATCCGCTATACCCGAGATTAAAGCGCTGTCAAGTATAGGTACAAATATGTACCTGTTTGGCTTTGTAAGCAGAACGCTGTCCCTCTTATCGTAGTTATATACATATGCATAGTAAAAATAACCTTCCTTAACCTTCTTCCAGACCGCTATAACCGAGGAATCCTCGGGAAGGAATACGGTGTCGTTTATGAAAGTTATCGAGCTGTCCGGATTTACTTTTATCAGAATTAAAGAAAAAGTATCCGGGGTGAGCGTGGTCGCCCGAGCCGTATCTTCACCTCGTATGATCAAGAGGGAACATCGGGTTAAGGGTCTCGGTGAGAACTTTGAAATATAAAGCCACACGCTATCCACACCCGCCTCCTGTTGAAATTCTCCTATCACCCTTATATCTGTCCATACGGGTGAAAATACATACACGCTATCCCCACAGGATACTTGAACATAGGCATCATTCAAACCTTTCCCCCTCGGTTCCTCGGGTTTTCTCGGTATATCAACGAATATATACTGAACCGTATCCCCAACAACCAGCTGGGCGCTCACATAAAGCGGAGGAATCTCCTTCGTAAATGTTATATCCTTACAACTAACTATCAACAACCAAGGTAATACTCTTTTCATAAGAAAGGGCCCCGTAGGGGGCCCACAGAATCTACCTCCTTATGATCCTTATGAACCTGTTTCCCACCTTAATGAAGTACACACCTCTGGGATATTTTCTCATATCCACAACATCAACTAGAGCATCGTATATCTTCCTTCCGGATATGGTATATACCGATATTCTTTGGGGCTTTGAAAGTAATATCCTCCCATCCTTTGAAAGGAGGAAGGTTCCCTCATCGTATGTGTAATTCTCACTTATACCCGTACTTTCAAGAGATTCACCCCATACAACGAACGCAAAGTCCGAAGTTTCGTTATCTCTGTAAGGTGCCCATGTTATACTGTTAGTAGATTCAAACGTTTGCCTTGATGAGGGTTTTGATGTGTCTATACCCACCGATGGCCCCAAGCTGTCAGGCTGTATATAACCTACGAAAAACGGTTTATTTACGATAATAGGGGTTGGAGGTATGAGCGTGTATATATTTGCCGTATCACGGGAAACGGGTAATGTATCCGCGTACAACCAGGTTCCCACGGTTCCGTTGGTATCGGACGCTATGAACATAGGAGTATTTATTGGACCAGTACATGCCGGATTCATCGAAGAGCATCCGGCTACGACGAGCCATACCGAATCAATCTGGAAAGGATAATGCCTTGGATCAAATCTCTGGGCCCATCCTCCACCTGCACCGAGCCAACGGGTGAATACGAGATTACCCAAGACCAGACTTGAGTTCCAATCAAACCAATAAAGGGTATCATGATTCGTCCAGTGATAAAGTCTTATCTCAACCGTTTTGGTGTTGTTAAATGTATTCGCATCCGCTGAGTTCTGAACCATAAGATAGGCCGTATAGTAGTCCCTAACGAAACCTGAGAAATCTATGGGACTCAAAGTATATATGGCTATCTCCGATGGGGCTATGGTTGGTATCAAGACGGAGTCTCTATAAACTACGGATAGGTTGTATTTCCTTCTTATATACAACTTTGCCCAGGTATTGTAGAGGGTATCCGTACCTACATTCTCAACGCGGATTTCGGGTATGAAAGCGGTTTCCCTGTTGTATGCTATGAATATACCTGAGTTCAAAACATTCTGGGTCTCATTCGTGAATATTGAATGCGCCGCCGCATCGGAAACCCGGAAAGTAGTTGAATCCGGCCTGTATATTTTTATAGCGAAACTGTCCCTCGGCGTCCTTGTGGCTGGTGCCTCATCCTCCCATATACTCAAACCGGGATTACCCAACACGGATTCTATACCTATGGATACATCGGAACTACCTATGCCGTAATCGTAACCCCCATTCTGAGGACCGTAATTGAATGTTATATTGCCATCGGCTGTTATGATTATTTGGAAGGTATGGGCTCCGAAGCATCCTGATGAGTTGTTCCACCACGTTGGAACGCTGTCAAACGTTATAACCAAGGAATCAACGTTGTTGGTCCAATAGTATATCCTTCCTCCGCATTCCGGATTCAGATCCGCACCCAAGCCGATCACTATATCGTTGGGTAGGGCGGTGTTGGGTATGAAGTTTCCATGAGGTGTCCAGAAATTCCCCGATCTGAAACCTATTCCACCGTTGGAATGAACATAGAACTCGGAAACGCTGTACCAGTAATAAGGGAAGGAGAACCCTATGTTGAATGGCCCCTGAATATCGTCATCCGCCATAGTAAGATATACCGTTGAAGGATCGCTGGACTTATCCACCCATTGCCATGTGGGTCTCATGGAGGATGTATCATCCGATGTTATGGCTATGTAGCCGTAAGGGTCGGGTCCAACTATATCCTTTGGGGTTATATTATTTACCCCAACCTTATGCAAAGGTACAGCGGACAATATCCAAAGCATAACTGAGAATTTTAAGGGAGAAAAACTTTCAAGGGTAAAATACCCACTTATGAGGTACGATGTGATAATCATAGGCGCAGGTCCGGGTGGTTATGTCGCCGCCATAAGGGCTGCCCAGCTTGGTTTGAAGACCGCTATAATTGAAAGATGGAAGCTGGGTGGTGTCTGTCTAAATGTAGGATGCATACCAACCAAGGCTTTACTCCATTTGGGACATATATACCATGAATCTCAGAACGATAAGTACGGATTTTCTGGGAAGGTGGAGGTTGATATTAAGAAGGCGAACAGATGGAAGGAAAGCGTAGTTAATAAGTTAGTTAAAGGGGTGGAGTTTCTTTTGAAAAATCAGAAGATTGATATATATTACGGTGAGGGTTTTATGGAAAAACCGAATGAAGTTAAGATTAAGGTCGGCAATGAGCTTAAAACTTTAATGGCAAATAGCGTGGTGCTCGCTACGGGTTCAAGAATAAGGGAGCTCAAAGGTTTTGAGTCCGATGGCAAGCTGATATGGAACAGCGATCATGCCGTATCATTTCCGGAGATACCCGAAAGTTTGCTGGTTGTGGGGGCTGGTGCGGTTGGACTTGAATTCGCCCAATTTTACAAGTTTATGGGAACAAAAAGGGTTGTGGTTATAGATATAGCGGAGCAGATAGTCCCAGGCTTGGATTCCGAGGTAGCGAGGTACTATATGAAGGTCCTTAAAAGGTACGGATTGGAGTTTCATCTGAAAGCGAGTTTAAAGGATTTAAGTGAGGATGGGACTGCCGTTTTCGTATCAAACGGTAAGGAGTACAAGGAGAGGTTTTCAAAGGTTTTGGTAGCCATAGGAAGGGTACCCAATTCTGAGATTTTCAAATCCGTGGGGATTTACATGGATGAAAGGGGATTCATAAGAACCGATGATAGAATGGAGACTAACATAAGAGGTATATACGCAATAGGTGATTTAACCGGTCCTCCTTTGCTTGCCCACAAGGCATCAAAAGAAGGTATAGTTGCGGTTGAAAATATAGCGGGTATGAAATCTTTCGCTGATTGGAGGGGTATTCCATCCGTGATTTATACTTATCCCGAAATGGCGAGCGTTGGTTTAAGCGAGGAAGAGGCGAAGAATAGGGGTTATGATGTGAAGGTCGGGAAGTTTCCTTTGAGCGCTTCGGGAAGGGCACTCACGATGGGTGGAGTTGATGGCATGGCGAAGATAGTGGTTGATGCCCAAACCGATGAGATTCTGGGTGTTCATATAATATCTCCTGAAGCGTCCTCTTTGATCGCGGAGGCGACTTTGGCCATAGAATTCATGGCAACAGCGGAGGATTTGGATCTGACCGTACATCCCCATCCAACGATCTCGGAGATACTTATGGAGGCAGCGGCAAATGTCCATAAGAGGGCCATACATATTGTGAATTGATGGGGTTATACCTTGTGAAGCACATCAACTATAGCTTCCTTTACCTCAGCCGGTCTGAACATTCTACCCGTGTATTTCCTTATGGGATGCAGTTTATGATGTTTCGTTGTAAATCTTTTTATAAGGTTCATAAGTTGCCCGGAGGCGTTCATCTCAACGATAAATATCTTATCATATCTATCAATGAAATCGTTTAATTCATCGTCGTAAAATGGCCAGAGAGTTCTTATTCTCATGTATCTCACACCTATCCCTTCCTTTTCAAGCTGTTCCATCGCTTCAAGTATGGGTCCCATAGTGGCGCCTATTCCTATTATACCTATCTCCGCATCCTCCCTACCATAATACACAGCCCTGGGCAAATCGCCGGAGTTTTTCGCAGTTTCAAATTTCCTAAGTCTCTTTTCCACCATAGCCTTCCTTATTTCGGGATCCTCGGTTGTGTATCCACTTTCGTCGTGCTCGTTTGAGTTAGCCGTAAATATAGTCCAATCTTTTCCTGGCACTGCTCTCGGCGATATTCCATCTTCGGTAAATTTATACCTGAGATAGATCTCAAACTCTTTCTTCATGTTTTCTATATCTTCATCCGTCAAGAGCTTCCCCCTGTCAATCTCTATTTTGAAAGGATCAAGGGCATTGGGTTCGGTCGTATATTTATTCTGGCTGAAAGCCTGTTCGGTGAGTATAACGACGGGTGTCTGATATTTTTCGGCAAGGTTAAAGGCCAAGGCGGTGAAGTAAAACCCTTCTTCAAGTGTGGCAGGTACGAGCACTATCCTCATAAGATCGCCATGCCCTGCGAAGAGTATATGATTTATATCACCCTGCTCTGTCTTGGTAGGTAGCCCCGTACCGGGTCCTGCTCTCTGAGAATCAACAACAACCAACGGAGTTTCGTTTATATACCCCAAACCCAAAGTTTCCGTTTTTAATGATAATCCCGGTCCTGATGAAGTCGTCATCGCTCTCGCTCCCGCAAAGGAAGCTCCTAAGGCAAAATTTATAGATGCTATTTCATCTTCGGCCTGAACGGTTATGGCGCCGAATTCCCTACCGTATTTGGCAAAAAATTCCAATATCTCCGTTGCGGGCGTTATAGGATAAGCGACCTCAAACCTGCAACCTGCTGCCAAGGCCCCAAGCGCCACAGCCTCATTACCTATCATCATTATCCTTCCAGGATCTCCGAGCTTCTCAACTATATACTCATCCTTCTTGCCAAGTTCCCTCGCCTTTTCTCTACCGAAT
Organism: Caldifarciminota bacterium; assembly: GCA_015492295.1. GTDB lineage: Bacteria > Hydrothermota > Hydrothermia > LBFQ01 > LBFQ01 > Caldipriscus. Next base: position 10,455 of record WGFI01000054.1, on the reverse strand, counting down.
TCGTAAGCCTTTATATTGGATTCTATGATCTTAGGACCCTTAGCCTTAAACCAATGCTCTATCACCTTATGTGCTATTCCGTGATCCAAATTCAAAAGTTCGGATATTATACCAAGAGCCACGACATTTTTTATAACTTCAAGACCGAGGTTTTCCCTTGATAGCTTTTCCAAAGGAAGAATGTAATAATGTACATCTTCTCTACGCAGGTTCTCGGGTATCTCAGGACGCGTGCTGCTATCATAAATTATAACGCCACCTTCTGCAACCTCGTAGGTATGCAAAGGTATATTTTGGAAGTCAAGCGCAAGCAAATAATCAATATGATCCTTTGGACCGTATATAGGCTTATCCTTCGCTCTTACCGTAAGATTTGTTGGTAATCCTCTTATGTTTGAAGGAAAATCCTTTATGGTTATAACATAAAGACCCATCTTTTTTAGGATCTTTGAGAGTAATTCCCCAGTAGTTAAACTACCATCTCCTGCAAGGCCGGCTATTTTTATGGCTATATCGTTTTTGCGCATAGACGAGAATTTTAAGGTTGTAAATTTCTACCGTGTTTGACAATTTCGCCCTTGGTTATGAATATCACATCCTCGGCTATGTTGGTTGATAGATCCGCTATTCTTTCAAAGTTTTGCGCGATACTTACAACTTTAAGGGCAGTTTCAGTTTCAAGGGTTTTAACTGCCTTATTCAGAATCCTATCCCTAAATCTGTCTATAACTTCATCGGATCTTATTATCTGTACCGCAAGCTCGGGGTCTTTGTTTTTAAACGAAGAATAGACTTCAACGAAGGATTTCTTTGAGAGTTCCCTTATAATTTTTAAATCCTCATAAAACTCACCTAACTCTACATTCTTCTTCCTAAGTATATCCATATCTCTCGCAACATTCTCAGCATGATCCGCTATACGCTCCAAGTCGTTGTTTATCTTTAAATCCATAAGAAGTTCCCTCAAATGTACCGCTTCAGGTTGATACAAAGCCAACGTTTGTACTATGAGCTCGTCTATTTCGATTTCTATCTGATTAACTAACTTCTCCCTTTCTGCGGTTTCTTGGTAGGATTCCAGACACATGTCTATCATTTCAACCGTTAGGGAATACATCTCATCTAACTTCCCTTGAATTTCCAAAATTGCAGTTTCAACCATGATATTGGGATTTTAAGGTTGATATATTTCTTCAAACATCACCTTTAAAATACCGCGTTTATGTTTAAAGATTTTCGTAGGAAAATATGCTTAGGATTGTTATTATGGGCTGCTATATGGACGATAATAGGTGCCATATATATAAATAGAATAGGTTTTAAGCCTTTGTTTCAGAACAGGAACTATACATTCGTTATAACTCCCGAAGGAATAGTTAAATCCATTGAGAATGTGTCGGATTTAATCACATTGAAAATCCGTAGAGAATATATGATTCAGGACAGCACCCCACCTATATTATCCACACCCATTCAGATAGGAGGAAGGAAGACGAAAATAAACTTCGTTGTTCTCTATACCATCGGGTTTGATGTATCAAAGATAACCAAAAAGGATGTAAGGATTGAAGCCTCAAAGGATACTGTAAAGATTTTTTTAATTATGCCTAAGCCCAAGTTTGATGTAAAAATAGAGAGATGGTGGGTTGTAAGTGAAGAACTTGGCATATTTGGAACACCTATGAAATCCTATGAGGCATCACCTATATTTGATAAAACGATCAAATACGCTAAGAACAGGATGGAAGAGGAACTCCCTCAGTGGAACAAGGAGCTGACGAAAAGCACGGAAAGGGTTTTAAGTAATCTCTTTTCGTCCATACTGAGGAAGCCCACAAGGGTTATCATAGCTGGATATAAATGAACATCTTTAAAATATCCGCATTTGAAGAAACTTGATTTTTACACTTTTAGAAATATCATAAAACCCTTTTTTGGGGCACTTTTAGTAACCACAATGATACTCCTTCTTGACAGGGTTTTTGATTTGATGGATATGATCATAAAGAAGGGCTTACCTATGAATATAGTCTTACAGGTTATGATGTATTCCTTACCTTTTATCTTAGCCATGACGATACCGATGTCGGTTTTTGTGGGTTGTTTGGTGGCCTTTGGGAGAATGGCTCAGGATCTTGAATTTATGGCTTTACAGTCGGCGGGCATAAGTATAAATCGCTCAATATCTTCCGTGGTTTTGGCATCTATGTTCCTAACATTATTCATGTTCTGGTTTAACGATAGAATCGTTCCAGAAAGCAACTACAGGTTGAAGAACCTATTACTTGATATAGTTGAGAAAAAACCTACGGCGCAGATAAAAGCTGGAACCTTCTCCCAAATAGGAAATTTCTGGATTTATGTGGGTAAGAAAGACGATAGAACGGGTAGAATAGAGGATGTTATCATACAGCAACTCGGGGGAGGCGATATGCAAACGATAGTGGCAAAGGAGGGGAATATGTTCATAGATTCCGACAGGAACTTGAATTTCATACTTAGCAAAGGGTATATTCACGATTATGCCCAACGCGAAAATGTATATAAAAGGATAAAGTTCTCGGAGTATAGGTTGCAGATACCTTTGAACGATGAACTTATAAAAAAGCAAAGGGAGTGGAGATCGGATAGGGAAAAGAATATATCAATGCTCGTTAAGGAGATAAAACAGTTCAGTGAGCAGTATATAAAAAGTGGTAAAAAGGATAGAGGTTTGAAGCGCCGTATAAACTCCCTGAAAGTAGAAGTACATAAGAAATTTTCCCTACCTTTCGCAAGTATAATATTCGTATTTCTCGCGGCTTATATAGGTTTTATAATTAAGAGGGGGGGATACGGTCCCGCGTTCGGTATATCCTTCTTCGTTTTTGTGATTTATTATATATTTCTTATAAGCGGGGAGGATCTCGGTAAAAGGGGCATAATACCTCCTGAAATAGGAATGTGGTGGGCCAACGCTTTTTATATCTTGGCGACCTCGCTTATCTACAAGTTGTGGATAAATCAGTGAATGGATGTTATGGATAGGAACTTGACCTTTAAATACGCTAACTTAACATCCATCAAAGATTTCTTATACAGCAGTTGATAATTCCTATAAGCCATCTCCACATCTCTGAACTCGGAATAGCTCATCCTACCATTCTTATAAGCCTCAGCCGCGAGTTTAAAAGATTCTTCGGCAGTTTTCAAACCTTCAATGTTGGCCCTAAGCACATCCAATGCATGCTCATATTCCCTAATCGCATCGGTAATCTCCTTCTTGGCGTTCAATTTCAACATCTCTATTCTCCTCCTCAATATCTCCGCTTGGAGCTTGTACTTTCTACTTTTTATGGATGGTGAAAGCCCATTGAATATATCCCATTGGAACATGATTGATCCTATCCAATTACTCCCCCATCTGTCCTCAAAACCTATGGGTCTCTGATAGTTATAGGAAACCTGAGCATATAATGTAGGTAGATAACCCTTCATCTCCTCCTTTGATAATCCTTCAAGAACCTTGGCTTGCTCTTCAAGATAGAGTATGTCATATCTTTTTATATCAACATCAACGAACTGGGTGTCTATGAGTTTTAGACTGTCCTTTAGAATGATTTTAACCGTATCCGGTAATCCTAACAGGACCAATAGATTTTTCTTAACGCTCGTATAATTGTTCTCGGCGTTTTTCACCTCCACCTTAGCCATCTCATAATCAGTTTTGGCTCTCAGATAATCCAAACGGGTCTTCCTACCGTTCTTATACCCCTCTTCTATCATTCTTAGCTTCTCTTCCGAAAATCTCAAATTCTCATTGGCTAAATCAAGCCTTTCCTTTGAGAATAGAGCCAAGGTATATACCTGACGAACCAAATACTCATAATAAGCCCTTTTTGAAAGATAGTCTGTATATTCCGCCTTGGCCTTCTCCTTCATAAGTGAGTATGTCCTTTCCAACCTTCCCCAAGACCATAAGACCTTTGACAACGATAGACTGATCTGAAAACTGTGATGGCGGGTGAATTCTATATCCAAGGTTTCAACTTCCGTAGGGAATACTATTCCCTGTCCTGAACCTGGAGGGGTTTCTATGAATCCCCATTTCTTAGGAACCATCTGTTGAAATAAGATGCTATACGAATTGTAAGTGTATCCAGCCTTAAAGGACAGCTGAGGCCAAAGCGAAGTTCCGATCTCCTTACTTTGCTCATAAGACAATGACACTTCAAGACTCTCCGCTAAAATATTCGGATTGTTCTTCAACGCAAGCTCCACCGCCTTATCCTCGGTCAATTCAAGGGATAATATGAATATCATACTTCCTCCACCTCCTTAACCAGAAACACCTTAAAAGGCTTAACTTTACGCGAGAACTCTTCACACAAAGCAACGAACCTATCCTTTAAATCCTCGTTAAAGAATATAAGGTACATAACGGAATATCCGGGCCAGACCTCATTATCCAAAATCGGATCGCTGCTCCCCCCAACACCCAGAACCTTGGGCACAAGCGTAAATCCGGAAAATCCTTCCTTCAACAACCTCTCCTCAAACTCACCTTTAAAAGGCGCGTAGCATATAACGAAGGCTATCATAAGCGTAGTATTCTAAGGTTGTTGAACGATCGTTCAAATCATTGTTCGGGTGTAGAATATCGGTTTATGATTGAATATAAGAATTTCATAAACGGCAAATGGGTGGATGCTAAGAGTGGAAAGACCTTTGAAAACAGGAATCCATCAAAACCTTCGGAAATCGTGTCGATACATCCCCTGTCCGATAAGGAGGATGTTCAAGAGGCCGTAGAGGCCGCTAAGAAGGCTTTTAAACATTGGTCAAGGGTGCCGGCCCCTAAGAGGGCTGAAATCATCAGAAGGGCTACGGAGATACTGCTTGAAAGAAAGGAGGAACTCGCCAAGCTTATGACGAGGGAGATGGGAAAACCTATAAAAGAGGCGAGGGGGGATGTTCAGGAAGCAATAGATACGGGATTTTACGCCTTCGGTGAGGGTAGGAGATTGTTCGCATATACGACGACGAGCGAATTGCCGAACAAAACCGCCTATGTGATAAGAAGACCCGTTGGAGTGGTTGCGGCGATAACACCTTGGAACTTCCCCATGGCCATACCTTCTTGGAAGCTATTCCCTGCTTTGGTTTCCGGAAATACGGTTATCTTAAAACCGGCTTCGGATGCTCCCGCCTCGGGTGTGGAATTCGTTAAAGCCCTTCAAGAAGCGGGAATACCCGATGGAGTGGTGAATCTTATAACGGGTGGGGGAGGAACAGCAGGGGAAGCCTTGGCCTCGCACCCCGATGTCAGAGTCGTGTCTTTTACGGGTTCAAGCGTCGTGGGAGCCAGGATAGCGGAGATAGCAGGAAGAACCTATAAGAAAGTTTCGCTTGAGATGGGAGGAAAGAATCCCATTATAGTTATGCCTTCTGCAAACCTTGAATTGGCGGTTGAAGGGGTACTTTGGGGTGCCTTCGGAACCACCGGTCAGAGATGCACGGCAACGAGCAGATTGATATTACATGAGGCTATATACGACGAATTCTTGGATATGCTTGTGGGAAGGGTTAAAAACCTCAAAGTAGATGATCCTCTATTGGAAGATACGAATATGGGACCTTTAATAAACGAGGGAGCCCTTAAAAAGGTTGAACTCTATGTCAGGTACGGTTTGGAAAGCGGCGCGAAGCTATTGTACGGTGGAAAGCGGCTTGATAGGGAGGGATATTTCTTTGAACCCACGATATTTGTGGATGTGGATCCCAATTCAAGGATAGCCCAGGAGGAAATATTCGGACCTGTGTTGAGCGTATTTAAGGTAAGGAGCTTTGATGAGGCGATTGAACTCGCGAACAATACCAAGTACGGATTATCCTCATCCATATACACGAACGATATAAGGGAAGCTATGGAAGCCATTGAGAGACTTGAAGCAGGAATAACCTATGTAAATGCCCCTACCATAGGCGCCGAAACTCATCTACCCTTCGGTGGAGTTAAACAAACAGGAAACGGGCATAGGGAAGGAGGATGGACGGCGTTTGAAATCTTCACGGAATTAAAAACGGTTTATATAGACTACTCTGGAAGACTCCAAAAGGCTCAGATAGACACTTGGGAGGAATAAAATACATACACCCTTGTGATATACCGAAAATATTCATCCTAAAACTTTTTCCCAAAGTAAAACTCACAATCAAATTCAGAAATGGGATACACGTACCTTTGAATATACGAGATCTCAGGAGTACGGTGGGTATAATTGATACTGGGCATCAATTGATAGATTATGACGAGGATGATTTTATCTTTGATTTTTATGGTTTCAGATTATATGTTCCTCGCAGCAAACTCAGGTGGATGCCGGGCGTGCTTGATAAATCCTCCCCTCTGTGGAATATTGGATCCGTCAAAGGTAAGGTTATTCTTGATATTGGGGGATTCATAGGTGAGAGTGCCCTGTATTTTATGAGTAAAGGGGCCAGAAAGGTTATAATATCCGAACCCGTTCCCGAAAATGTAGATGTAATAAAAAAGAACATACGAAACAACTCCATTCAAAATGTTGAAATCCTCAATTACGGTGTAGGTGATAAAGATGGCATTATAACGGTGGATTATGAGGAGTTTGGGGCGGATTTCGGAAGAACCAAAGGGAAAAAATCGGTGAATATAAGGGTAAGGCATATAAATGAATTCTTGAAGCTATCTCCTGATTTGATAAAATTCAATTGTGAGGGATGCGAAAGGTTCATACTCTACGCGGATAGGAATCTAGTCGTAAATATACCGGAGTGGTATATACAAACTCACACGCTTGAACTTCAAAAGGAGATAAAATCCTTCATGCTCTCCTTAGGGTTCAAGGTGCGTAAGGAGTATAGGCACAACACCAAAACGCCTATATACACTTACCATTTCATTCGGCCTTAGAATATCATCTATGATGGTTATCCTTTTGATAAATCAGGGAAATGTGGATATGAATGAATTGACGGATGGAATAAAACCCATAGTCGGTACCGATGATGCACCGGTGAAAGTTGTGATGTTCACAGATCCAGATTGCCCTTTCTGCCGTATGACCCATAGTAATATTATCAACTATGCAAAAAATCGTCCAGATATGGCTTTGTATATAAGGCTCTTTCCGCTTGTGCAGATACATCCCAACGCGTACAGGAAGGCCGAGGTTTTAGCCTGCGCCCCCCCTGAAAAGTTTGAAAAGATAATGCATATAATAGAAACTCACAGCAGTAGGGAACCCTTTACTTGGGATTGGTTATCATCCCTTGATAAGAAGGTGGTATCCTCTATAAAGAGGTGTGTGAATAACGATGATGGTAAGAAGAGGGTTGAGAGGGATCTGAAGCTGGGTTTCAAAGTCGGTGTCAGGGGTACTCCTACATTCTTTATAAACGGTAAAAGGCATGTTGGCGCTATGCGTTCCCCTGAGGAGGTGGATAGGGTCATCAGAACATACAGTCAGTAGTGCGAAAAGGGCTTTATATTATCACTTTCATTCGCTTCTTACTGGCAGTTAGTTTTTCTTTATCCTGGCCTTTTATTCCCTTGTATCTGAACGATAGAGGGTTGAGTATATTAAACATAGGTATCTTTATAACCTCTGCTGTGATAGTCGCCACATTCCTGCGCATATTTGTGGGGAACTTGGCCGATATGGTTAATCGCGTGATTTTGATAAGGTTCATCCTGGGTTTCAGAGCGCTTATGCTCATTCTGATGGTCCTTTTGATTTACATCAACGCGAATCTCGTTTATATATTTCTGGCGACCTTCTTTATAGCATTGGGATTCTCAATGTTCCTACCCGTCGCAGACTCCTATGTCGCCGATATTTCGGGAAATGAAAGGATTAAAGGTTTCAGTTTGATAAGGGTGGCCATAAATGGTGGATGGGCAGTGGGTACGTTCTCAGGTTCATTGCTTCTGCGGTACGGATATTTGCCTCTGTTCGTAGGATCAACCATAATAATGTTCTTAGCATTCTTAACTTCCTTCCGCCTATATGAAACCGAGAGGAAAACGGTAAGAAAGTTCAAACTGATACTGCCGAATTACGCCTTTCTTGGCTTTTCATTGACCTCCGTTTTGGTTTACACCTTGTCATCCCAGCTTACCAGCAATTTCAGTTTGTTCTCTGTAAAGTTCTTGGGAATAGATAAGAGTATGGTCGCGTACCTATTTTCGCTAAATGGTTTGCTTATAATTCTATTTCAGATGCCTATAACAAAGGCCCTTAAAAAGCTGGGATATACACTATCAATCGTGGTTGGAGGTATCTCATTTGCATTGGGTTATGCTATACTTCTATTCGCCAATGAATATCTACATCTCATAGGTTCAGTAGTCTTTATAACTCTCGGTGAAATGTTCATATTCCCCGTAATAATAGCATCCGCTTCCAATAGGGCGCCGGATAATGAACTTGGAGCATATATGGGATTTTGGAGCACTTTCCAAGGTATGGGATATTCGTTGGGACCGGCATGGGGAGGTTTTCTCCTTGATAACTTCCAAAGGGGAGCTTGGGCCGTTCTTTCACTGCAATCCCTATTGGCAGCGTTCCTGTTTTGTATAAACCCTGAGAAGACTTACAGGGCGGAAGTTTGTAAGTGTAAATGAAGGAATTACTGTCCGGTTGGGGAAACTATCCCAGAAGATGGTGCGATGTTTATTACCCATCAACGCTGGAAAGCATAAGGAAAGTGTTGCGAAAAAGGGTTATACCTCGTGGTAGCGGGAGAAGTTATGCGGATCAATCCTTAGGAGAAAGGGTTATAAAAACGGTTTATTTGAAAAGGTTTCTGAAATTTGATGGGGAAAAGGGGATACTTTGGGCTGAAAGTGGCGTAACATTTGAGGATATAATAAAAGTTTTCCTACCGAAAGGTTGGTTTCCCTATGTCACACCGGGAACCAAATTCGTCTCCTTAGGGGGTGCTTTGGCAAGCGATATTCATGGGAAGAACCATCATAAGGAGGGTTCAATATCAAACTTCATTATAGGTTTTAATATCATGCTTCCATCGGGTGAAATCATATACTGTTCAAGGAATGAGAATGACGATTTATTTCGGGCTACCTTAGGGGGTATGGGATTGACGGGAATCATAATTGATGTTAAGTTAAAATTGCGTAGAGTGGAAAGTTCTTACATATATATGAAGACTTTCAGGGTGAAAAACATAGAGGAAATGTTTCAGGTCTTCACTGATAACGATCCGAAATATACTTATTCGGTGGCATGGATAGATTGTTTAGCCGGTGGGAAAAATTTAGGAAGAGGTGTTGTAATGTTTGGGGAGCATGCTAAGTACAACGATCTTCCACATAGGTTAAAAAATGATCCTCTGAGGATAAGCTCCAAAAGGAGAATAAAAATACCCTTTTACCTTCCGAACTTCACACTCAACAGACTGTCAATCGGTCTCTTTAATGAAATGTACTATTTTACACATAACAGCAACGAGGGCTTTGTGGATTATGAAAGGTTTTTTTATCCGCTTGATTCCATTTTGAATTGGAATAGGATGTATGGGAAGAGGGGTTTTGTCCAGTACCAGTTCGTGGTTCCCGAGGATGATAGTATGATAACGATTCTTGAAAAAATCGTAAAGCTCGGTAGGGGATCATTCTTAGGTGTTCTTAAAAGGATGGGGAGACAAGAAGGTTATTTCACCTTCGGCATGGAGGGATGGACATTGGCTTTGGATTTCCCAGCAGAAAAGGAGATTTTAGATTTTCTTAGGGGATTGAATAATGATGTGATGGAACTCGGTGGAAGGGTTTATTTAACCAAGGATGCCATACTGGATGAAACCGCCTTTAAGGAGATGTATCCCCAATGGAAGAGCTGGTTGGAGATAAAGCATCGCTACGATCCTACCGAGGCTCTGGTGTCGGATTTCTCAAAGAGGGTGGGTATAAGTAATGTATCTTATTAGCACTCAAAACCCTACAAGTTGATTCCGTGATCCTGTACCATATTTGCCAAGGTACATAGGTATATCTATGTGAGATACTCATCCAATTTTGCCGAATTTGGAATTCCCCTTTCTTTAAGTAAGGAATTGGATATGCAGAGTTTTCACAGGTGGCTCAGGAAGACCGTTAAGAAGCTAGGGTTAATTCTAAATCCATCTCCAAAGAGGTGGAGATTTACGATTTAATGGGAAGGAAGATATACGAAGAGGAGGAATGAGGTAGAAAAAATCATACTCAGATGACCCTACTTGACAAGGGGGTCAATTTCAGACATAATTGAGTGGTTGCGCAGAATGACAGGTGAGTCTGACAGGGTGGAGGGAGAGGGGTCCTTTGGGGCTTAACCCCCTTCACCCAAAGGGCTTAAAGTAGAAGGGGGAAAGGAGGTAAAGGGATGATTTTAGTTTTGTCCTTTGCAACCTCCTACTTGGTATGTGGGGATTATCCTT
>WGFI01000053.1 GCA_015492295.1 Caldifarciminota bacterium | reverse complement strand
CCTTACAACCCTACCCCATCGCCATTTTGCGAGCATATTTCTGAGGTTTAGCATCTTCATGCTACACCTCCTAAGGTGAATATTTTAAGGAGGAAATATCTCTTTGTCAAGTCAAAAAATCTTTCATCCTTATAATTTATTGACTATGAGAGTTATATTAAATCTTCTCATTTTAAGCATTTTGGTTGGGGTTTTGAGAGGGCAGATTTGTGGTTTTCAAACTACCTGTGTTCCTCCTTCCGACTCCGCTTATGCTTCTTGGCAGATGTTCAATGGATCTCAAAAGCATACTGGAAGACAGGTTATGAAGGGGGATCTTTCAGAAGGAAGATATATTAAATGGGTGTTTTTAACGAACAGTCGTGTATGGTCTTCTCCTGCGATAGGAGATATAAATAACGATGGAAGTATGGAAGTTGTTTTCAATGAATTCTCTGGTAATCTCTATGCCATACGAGGGACAGACGGTTCATTACTTTGGTCCTTTCCCAAAGGTTCCAGGTCATCTCCTGCGATAGGGGATGTTAATGGAGACGGGAATATTGAAGTTATTATGAATAGCGATAAGACCTACGCCTTACGAGGAACGGATGGCTCTTTGCTTTGGTCCTCCACGACAGGTGGAAGCTTTTATTCATCTCCTGTCATAGGGGATATAAACAACGATGGAAACATTGAAGTCGTCGTAGGTAGTGATAGTGGCAAAGTTTATGCTTTAAAAGGGACGGATGGATCAGTACTTTGGTCTTATACAACGGGTGGCGGCGTATATTCTTCTCCGGCAATAGGGGATATAAATAACGATGGAAACATTGAAGTTGTCGTGGGTAGCTTGGATAGCAGTGTTTATGCCCTTAGGGGAACGGATGGCTCCCTACTCTGGTCATTTACAACGGGAAATCAAGTTTTTTCATCCCCTGCAATAGGAGATATAAATAATGATGGTAGCATTGAGATCGTCATTGGTAGCTTGGACAGCACGGTTTATGCCTTACGAGGTACGGATGGTTCATTACTTTGGTCTTATCCAGCAGGGAGACAGGTATTCAATTCTCCTGTTATAGGAGATATAGACGGAGACGGCTCGGTTGAAGTGTTTTTCGGCAGAATCAATGATATGTTATATGCATTGAGAGGAACGGATGGTTCCCTTATCTGGTCCTATAATGTCAATATCGTATATTACATACCAGAAGATATAATTCTGGCTGACATTGATCCGCAACCGGGAGTTGAAGTTATAACCAATGGATACTCTGGTTCAACATATATACTATCTTCGTCTGGCTCATTGTTGTATTATATATGGGTTATTTCCCAAAGATCTATGAGCGTAGGGGATATTGATGGGGACGGATGTATTGAAATAGTTATGGTTGGGGATGATAATCCTCAGGTTGCCGCAGTGGATGCGTCTTCCAATGAAAGCGGGTGTGGGACAGGGGTGTATGAAAACGGAATATTAAAACCTGATAGTTATGTTGAAGTGTATGATATAACTGGAAGGATGATATACAGGGGTGAGTATATGAACTTCAAACCCGCGGGGAAAGGTATATATTTTGTGAAGTTTAAAGGTGGTGTGAAGAAGATAGTTAAATGATACCCGCCATTGAATGGAACATTAAACTGATAAAAATTATCACAAAGAACATACCGATCAGGGCGTAAATCCTTCTCCTGTTCGTACGGAATTCCTCAACTATATCCTTTATATTCATAAGAGACTTTCCTCCCTTGAAACTTAAAATATATCCGATAATAAAGGTTATAGCGAAACCGAAGAAGTTCCACCACATCCATGAAACCCTCTCACCTACGAATAACCATAAAAACAAATTGAAAGAGAAACCCGAAATCAAACCGATCAAAGCCCCAACGGTATCGGCTTTTTTGGTTATTATACCCAAGAAAAATACACCGAATACAGGACCGTAAAATGCCGAGCCGATCTTGTTTATCACCTCAACCACTGTTTCCCTACCACTACCCAGGTTTAACGCGAATATAAGGGCGAATACACCCCAGAATACGGTTAAAACTTTGGCTATGAAGAGCTGTTTTTTGTTGTCAAGGGTTTTGAATCCCTTAAACATGGATGAGAGGAAATCCCTGTAAGTCGCCGCACTCAAAGCGTTTAACGCGCTATCAACGCTTGACATGGTGGCGGCCAAAATACCACCCATAAATAATCCTACAAGACCAGTAGGGAAGTTGTTATATACGAATGTTGGAACTATAAAATCCGCAGGTTTTCCTTCCAGTTGCTCGGCAAACCAAGGGTTTTTACCTATATACGATATTAAAAGTAATCCCACGAGACTATAAGTGAAAACCAAAGGAAATCTTAGAAGCCCGTTGAGCATTAGAGCCTTCTGAGAATCCTTGCTGCTGGCCGTTGTAAGTATTCTCTGGGCCTCGCTTTGATCGGTTCCGTAATAGGAAAGATAAAGAAAGAGACCGCCTATAAGCATGGGAAGAAATCCAAATGTCCTTCCATCTCCCAAACCTGTGGAAGTTATATCAAAAACCCTCAACCTTTGAGGATTTACACCTCCAAACACATCAAAATTCACATCAATGAGCATGATTATCACCATTATTAAAGCCGAACCCCAAAGAACGACCAACTGTATAATATCGGAGTATATATCCGCGGCTATACCACCAAGAGTAGTGTAAATTATCGTCACTATACCAACGATAAGTATGGTCTCATAAAGAGGGATATTCAATATTGAGGATGCGGCTATACTTGTAGCATAAAGTATAACACCTGTACTCAAACCACGACTGAGCATAAACATACAGCTTATGGCAACTCTTACGATTTTACCATACCTCCTTTCAAGAAATTCGTATATGGTTATCGCGTTTATCTTATAAAACGCCGGAACCAAAAAGAGCATTATCAGAATCATGGCAAGTGGAACTGCGAATTCATACTGCCACCATATCAATCCTCCGCCCTCCTTGATTGATATGAACGCAGGAACCCCTATGAGACTCACGGCGCTGACTTGGGTGGCAACCATAGAAAGAGCGACGCTTACAGGTCTCATCCTCCTACCGGCTACATAATAATCCGCCTGATTCTTCTGCTTAAAAGAAAGATAAAACCCTATACCTATAACCACCAATATATAGACAATTATAACGATCCAATCCAACGGTTTCATTGATGGAACATTCTAAGGTTGATATGTATCCTAAAACACTAATCTCCACATCTAAAACCCTTTCAGCCTTAGAATACGGATATGAAGCAAAGCACAGCTGAATTGTTCTTAAAGTTAAGGGAAAAGCTTGGAGAAGATACCGCAAAGGTTCTAACCGATTATCTTGAAGATGTTAAGGAGGATTTAACGAGTAAGTTTCTAACCAAGGATGAGGCTATACACTGGTTTGAGACACTTGATGAGAAGATAGACATAGTTAGGAAGGAAGCTACGAGCATATTTGAGACTTTAAAGGCCGAAATAAGGGCTAATAGGAGAGAGTATATACAGATGTTTGAAACACTGAAATCCGAGATAAAAGCGCTTGGCGAGAAGATGGATACCAAGTATTCCTATCTTGAAGGCTTGATACATTCGTTGGAAGAGAAGATGGATGCCAAGTATTCGGCGCTTGAAGAAAGGATAAATGCGGTTGAGAAAGAAATAAAGGCCCTTGAAGAGAAGATGGATGCCAAATATTCCTATCTTGAAGGCTTAATAAATGCTTTAAGGAACGAGATGAATGAGAAATATAAGAGGCTTGAAGAGAAGTTTGACCATAAGATAGACAGGACGAACTTGTTGTTGATCTTCCTGATAATCCTAACAATCCTTGGCACAACTTTGTTCAATCCTAACTTTATAAACATAATGAAGATGCTTTTGGGACGATAAAATTCTTTCAAGAACACCTTAACGAAAATTTTTCATTGTTATATTCATTATGAAAGCCTTAGCGAACGAATATAAAGGTTCAGCATTGGTCAAGCTCGTATCCCAAGCTCATAAACGCTCAGAGTTGTGGATTTCAAACCCGGTGCGTTCCATCTTCTGATACGGCTTACGGATCTTGGCAGATGTTCAATGGAACGCAGAAACATACGGGACTTCAAGGTATGCGAGGAAATTTTCCAAGAATGTGTAAATGGAAATGTTGAAATTATCGTTACCGATACGGCGGGTTATGTGTATGCCCTCAGAGGTACAGATGGATCCTCATTACACGCCAACCATAGCCGATATAAATAACGATGGTAATGTGGAAATTCTGGTTGGTGTAAGTGATTTTCAGGATAAACTTTTCGCTTTAAGAGGAAGCGACGGTTCAATATTATGGACATATGATAGTTCGCTATGCTCTCCAAATCCACCGATGGTTGAAGATATAAACGGTGATGGAAATGTGGAAGTGGTTTTTAGTGAGTGTGGTGTAAAAGCTCTTAGGGGCACCGATGGATTCCTTATATGGTCATCGTACAGCGGAGGAATATTTTCATTACCCGCGATAGGAGATATAAACAATGATGGGATGGTAGAGGTTGCAGTGGGTTATTACGATCTCTATTATCGTGGTAGAGTGTTTGCTTTAAGAGGTATGGATATTCATCCCCTGCGATTGGGGATATAAACGATGACGGTAATGTTGAAGTCGTTATAGGAGATAAGCATGGGTACATTTACGCTTTAAGGGGTAGCGATGGATCATTGCTATGCTCGCATTTGACTTTTACAGGAGATGGGGTGGAAGCGTCTCCCACCATAGGTGATATAAATGAAGATGGTTTTGCGGAAGTCGTGGTTCAGCATGGATTTTACAGCGCAGTTTATGCTATAAAAGGTACAAATGGTCAAACATTATGGGGGCTTAATTTTGCAGGTTATAGCGATTTGGGAAATTATATAGTTTTAGCCGATATTGACACTTCATCCTCGGGCTTGGAGGTGATAGCTGCGGGTGGCTATAAGGCTGTGGCAGCTTCGTCCATTCTACTACTCCGAAGCCCTGAGCGTCGGTGATGTGGATGGAGATAGGTATGTGGAGATGGTAGTGGTAGGAAAACTCAGATCGGATTCCAACGCGTTGGCAGTGATAGACGATACGACTATGTAGAGATATTTGATGTGGGGGGTAGAAGGTATAACTGAGCGTATTATGGTGCGCTAAGGTTTTCCACTTTATAATACCTTCTTGGGTGTGTGCCGGTGGTCGCCCGCTTTACAGCGGGAGGAAAGTCCGGGCTCCGAAGGGCAGGGCGCCGGGTAACTCCCGGGGTGGGGTATATCCCCACACGGTAAGGGCCACAGAAACAAGACCGCCGAAGGCCCGAAAGGGCCAGGCAAGGGTGAAAGGGTGGGGTAAGAGCCCACCGGCTCCACCGTAAGGTGGGGTGAGGGGGTGAAATGCCCCCGGCTTCCCGAAAGGGAGGCTCTGGCAACCGCCCGCCCGGAGCAAGGCCAAGCAGCGCCGCTCCCCGATAGGGGATAAGGTGGCCCGCCGAAGCGCGGCGCGGGTAGGCCGCTAAGGAGCCCATAGGGTAACCTATGGGCCAAGATAAATGACCACCGTAGTACAGAACCCGGCTTATGGCACACACCCTGCGCCGGGGTGGCGGAATGGCAGACGCGGCGGATTCAAAATCCGCTGGGCTTCGGCCCGTGCGGGTTCAAGTCCCGCCCCCGGCACTATAAATCTCCGTAAAATAATCAAGTTGTTGCTCATCATAGTTGGTTTTTGTTTCGCGGTCTATCCTTTATTAAAGGAATATAAATCCATAGGAACTTTGAGTTTAAACTATTCTTATCTCATCGCATCCTTTATTCTGCTCCTTATGGCATACGCTTTCCTGCCTTTAATATGGTTTTTTGTTGCGAAATCTTTCGGCATAAGCATTAACTTCTTTGAAAGCGTATATTCCTGGTTCGTATCTTCCATAGGCAGATATATACCGGGGAAAGTTTGGCAGTTCGTCGGTAGAGTATCAACCCTGAACCACCCTAAGGGTAAAGTCTTATCCGCAATGTTATACGAACATCTGATTTTAATGCTAACGGCATCAGTCTTTTCGCTGATTTACCCCTACAACATCCCCCTTCAATTAACGATTATTTTCGTTTTGTTAGGAATTGTAACCTTTTGGAGATACTTTTTGCCATACGCAAAGAAATTCGGCTTAAATATTTCCTTTTATCCTAAGAACACCGGATATGTGATCTTTTCCGTTTTATTCGGTTTTTTGTACTGGACAGTCTCAAGTTTTTCAGCTTACGCCATATCAAAAGCCTTAGATCAAGGGTTGAATTTTGGTAAAGTCGCCTTCGTCTTTTCGTTCTCTTTTGTCGCCTCATACATTCTACCTTTAACACCGGCGGGTTTGGGTATAAGAGAAGGAATAATATCCTTTCTTATGGGTTATGACTTGAAATCTTCCGCCTTTTCTATCCTAACGAGATTGATTATAACCTCCGTTGATCTCTTTGTAGTATCCTCGGTGCTTATTTACAGAAGATTGGCCAAGTAAAATCCACCGTACAATGCCGAATCTTCAAGGGAGGATTTCAAAACTACGGTCTCGTATCTATAAGCCACTTTCCTCCTCTTGATCTCCTCAAACATGCTTTTCTTAAAGAGATCATAAGCATTGGACACTCCACCGCCCAAGACTATAACATTTGGATCAAACACGGATGATATGTTTGCTATTAAGATACCGAGATATTTGCCGTATTCATCCCACATTCTCTTAGCCAAGCTTGATCCCATCAAAGCCTTCTCTCTCAACATCTTCATATCGGAGGGGGGAGATTCACCTTCTCGCACAAATATCCTACCCACCCTTTCTATAAAATAAACCTCCCCGAGGAAGCTCTCGGCGCAACCATAAGAACCGCAGTTGCACGGAGGACCGTTTATATCTATGCATATATGTCCCAGCTCTCCTGCTAAACCGTTCTTTCCCCTCAAAAGTTTTCCATTTATAACTATACCTCCACCAACACCCGTGCCAAGCGTTATACCGACGGCGACCTTGTGATTTTTGGCCACACCAAAGTGATACTCCCCTAAGATGAAAAGATTCGCATCGTTTTCAATTATCGGGAAGTATTCCTTGAACTCATCGTAAAGGTTCAACCCTTCCCACCTCGGAAGGTTAGGCGCATGTATGACTATACCATCATTGACCATACCAGCGAAACCGAGAACGAGTCTCTCAAAATTGAACTGGGATATGAAGGAACGAAAATCCTTAACATTTTGAATGTATCTTGAACCTATCGTGCCTTTTCTCTCCAAGTCTTCATTAACAAACAATCCCCACTTGACTCTCGTTCCACCGAAATCCACAACCAGTACTTTCACTCTATGAACTCAAGACGAGATATCTCCGCTCCGTCTCCTCTACGAAAACCCACCCTTATGAATCTCACTCCTCTTACCTTGGGAGCCACCTCCATGAAGAGCTTATTCACATATTTCCTATCGGCCAGTATTCTGAAAGCCTTTCTTCTATTGTGCAGTGTATCTTCCTTGGCGAGATTTAAAAGTTTTTCTAAGATTGATTTGGCAGCCTTGGCCTTTGTTGTTGTGGTGGTTATATATCCGTGATCTATCATCTCTCTGGCTAAGTTCATAAGCAGCGCCCTCCTGTGTTCCCTATCTCTACCGAGTTTCTCCCTTTTATCCCTATGTCTCATTTTTCAACTCCTCCAGTTCTTTCCAGTAATCTTTGCCCAACTCAAATCCTAATCTCTTGGCGGCCGTCTCTATAAGGGCAACATCATCCTCGCTTAATCCGAACTCGTTTTTCAGCTCCTCAGGTGAATGTTTAAGGAGATCCCCGAATAACATTATACCACCCTTTTCAAGCGTCCTTACGAGCTTGTTGGGCAATTCGCTTTTCAGAATGGCGCTTATCGGATCAGCCAACCTTCTCTTTTTAAACTCAAGCTCTTCCTCAGGAAGGAGTATTCTTTCGGGCTTTATAGGTTTATCAAGCACATTCTTTACGGATTCAAACTGCACAATTAAGGTTTCCACCGCCTCAAAGAAAACTTCGGAAGGTTTTCTTGAACCATCGGTCCAGATCTCAACGAAAAGCTTCTCCTTATCAAGTTTTCCCGAGTACAGGAAGTTTTCCGTATAGAAATTCACCTTGATTATAGGTGAAAATATCGCGTCTATGAAAAGGATGTCCTCGGTATTTTCAAATGTCTTTTGAAGGATCTCACGGGTTTCATCCTCCAACATGTACCCTCTACCGTAGGCCAAATAGATCTCCCCTATGAGTTCAGCATCAGGAGATGATAAGGTAGCTATGGTCTGCCCTTTGTTTATGACTTCTATACCCTTAGGTAACTCCAAATCCTGACCCTTAACCTCCTTCTCACCCACGAACTTCAACTTTACAGGTACGACATTGTCAAAGGGCTTCTCAGCCTTAAACCTCAGCTTCTTCAAATTGAGAACGATGTTTGGTATATCCTCAATTATACCCGGAATTCCACTGAACTCATGCTTTATGCCTTCAAACCTGGCGGCAACTATTGCCACTCCGGACGCCGACAGCATGAGAGTTCTTCTTATAGCGTTCCCAAGGGTTATACCGTACCCCTTACTTAAAGGACCCATTTCAAACCTTCCATAAGTATCATCCTCCTCATAATACACACCTTTGCTCTTCAAAACCTCATTTAACATAGTATTCCTCCTTTACCTTGAATAAAACTCAACTATCAACCTTTCGTTTATCGGATGAGTTATATCGTCCCTCTGAGGTACCCTGAGCACCTCAGCTTTCAGATTTTCCTTATCAACTTTCAACCAGGAAGGTGATGGCCTGTTCATTTCTAACGCTCCTTTAAGTTCAACATTGTTTTTAAAGTCTTCGGCGACCTCCACTATATCCCCGGGCTTTACCAAGTAAGAGGGTATATCAACCTTATGCCCATTTACCCTCACATGCCCATGCCTAACGAACTGTCTCGCCTGCCTTCTACTCTTAGCAAATCCCGCCCTGAATACCACATTATCCAACCTTCTTTCCAAAAGCGATAGGAAGTTCTCTCCCGTGTTTCCCGGCATACTCTGCGCTATACGGAAAAACCTCTTGAACTGCGCTTCCAGCATACCGTACATCCATTTCACCTTCTGCTTTTCCCTCAGCTGCTGTCCGTATATTGACAATTTGACACTCTTCTTCGTAGGACCATGCTGTCCGGGAGGATAAGGTCTCTTTTCAAAGGGACATTTGTCAGTGAAACATTTCTCACCCTTCAAGTACAGCTTCTCACCGCTTCTTCTGCAAAGTCTGCAAACGGGTCCCCTGTACCTAGCCATTATACGGCCCTCTTCTTGGGTGGCCTAACCCCATTGTGGGGTATAGGCGTTATGTCCTTTATCGCGATCACTTCAAGACCGGAAGCCGCCACTGATCTTATTGCAGCTTCACGACCTGGTCCTGCACCTTTCACCCTGATCTCAACCCTTTGCATACCGAGAGACTTGGCCTGTTTGCATGCAGTTTCCGCCGCTTTTGAAGCGGCAAAAGGAGTGCTTTTCCTCGTACCTTTGAATCCTACGGAACCACCCGATGCCCAGGTTATAACATTCCCATTCAAATCCGTTATCGTGACTATGGTGTTGTTAAATGTGGATTGTATATAAACTATACCCTCCGCGGGCGCTTTTTTGGACTTTTTCTTTGATTTCCTCGCCATAATTTACCCCCTTACTGTTGTTGCCTTCTCTTTAACCTCGCAAAAATGTTCCCTCTCGGTCCCTTCCTCGTGCGAGCGTTATGTCTGGTTCTTTGGCCTCTTACAGGTAGGCCGATTTGATGCCTTATACCACGATAACATTGTATATCTATTAGTCTCTTTATGTTTCTCTGAACCTCGGATCTTAAAGCGCCTTCAACCTTGTAATTATCCACCTCCTGCCTAAGCCTCTGAATCTCCTCATCGGTAAGCTCCCTGGTTCTCTTACGATAATCAACACCCGTCTTGGCCAATATCCGCATGGCCAAACTTGGACCTATACCGTAAATGTAAGACAAGGCTATCCATATAGGCTTATCCCTCGGTATATCAACACCTGCTATCCTTGCCATATCCCCTCCTTATCCTTGTCTCTGTTTATGCTTCGGATTGCGCGAACATATAACATACACCCTACCTCTTCGGCGGATCACCTTACAGTAAGCGCACCTTCTCTTCACGGATGATCTGACTTTCATAAGCGGGAATTATAAGGCGGAAAAATTTTGCAGAGGACCTTAAATGCCTTACCTTTGAACTGAACAAAATAAACGCCCAAAGGCAGAGGAATCTTAACTCCCCATGAAAACATGGATAAAGTGCGATGTTGAACAAGATGTGCGAACCAGAATAGACTTAGCGATGAATATACTTAAATACTTAACAAATCTCAGGCGTAAATCTATTTAGAAATTCATGTAATTCTTCCCAGTTGGGTAGGTAGGTGTAAAGTAGGGTTTTAAATGTTCTTCCATGGTTTGGGATGATCAAATGCAGAAGCTCATGAACTATGACATATTCGGCGTATTCAATCGGCAAATTTAACAGTTCTTTATTGAGGGTTATCACACCCTTTGTTGAACAGGAGCCCCACTTATTTTTCATCTCCCTTATTTGGATTCTTTTTACTTCAACTTTCAATTCCTCCTTCCATTTCTCGCAGAGTTTCAATATATCTTGCCGTGTAATTTTATTCATCGTTTCCCTCCTTCATTATTCTATCAATGTTAAGCAGTTCATTAACCAATCCCACAATTTCATCATCCTTGTGCTTGTAATTCAAAAGCGTCCCGTAAAGCTCTCTCCGCAAATCCATTTCTATATTTTCGTTAAATATCCAATGCTCCCTTTGAGAGATTATTCTGCTAACATCCTTGGAGATTTTATCGGCATCCTTTATTCCATACCTTCTTAATATCCAGAAATAGCTGAATTCCTCCTTACTCATTCCAGATTTTTTCTGCTCTTTTTCCGCCTTTGCCATTTCTTCCGCTAACTTTACAAGCTCATTCAAGGCCGATTCTACACTTCTTTGCCTCTCCATCAACTGTGAAATTATCTTTTCTATCTTTGCGGCTATTGAAACCAAATAGGGGTTTTCTTTCTTTCGGTTCTCAATGTGTTTTTTCATACTTTTGTAAAGGCTCATAACTTTAACCCTTTCTGGGAGTTTATCCGCCTTAATTATATCCGCTATATTTTCGCTTATTTCATAAAGCGGCAGGTTATCCACGATTTCAGAAAGTTCAACATTCTCCCTTATCAGGTTCTCAGTCTTCTTTAATATATCCCTTCTTATCTTCCTCTTTTCCGCTTCTGGATTATAAGTATGGTATATGATCTCGTAGATCTGGACGAGGGTTTTGTATTTTTCAAGGTAATCCCTTAAAAACGCATCTGGGGATAGAATTTCGTATATCTCCTGAATCTGCTTGAAAACCTTTATGAAATTCCTCCTCTCACTTTCTTCAAAGAAATAATCAATTATGTTTTGAACTCTCGTTTCACTTTCCAGATCAATCCCTTTTAAGATTTTATCCGCTTCTTCCATCAATTCTTTGAATCTTCCCTTTAATCTCTCAAAGTCAATAAGACCCACCTCTATATCTTTGGAATAAAATGACAAAGCCCTTTGTAAATTATCAAAGATCCCTATGTAATCAATTACCAAACCGCAGGATTTCCCCAAATAAGGCCTGTTTATTCTTGCTATCGCTTGTAAAAGTGTATGGTCTTTCAGAGGCTTGTCAAGGTACATAGCATAAAGTATGGGAGCATCGTATCCCGTTAAGAGTTTCTCCGTGACGATCAGGATCTTCGGCGTTTCGTTCGGGGACTTGAAGATTTTTCTCAATCTCTTCTCCTCCTCATCGGAAATGTGGTATTTTTTGAGGAGTTCGCTATCTTTATAGTTGGATGTATAAACGACTTTTGTGTATTCTTCTGGTAGGTATTTATCAATGGCTTCTTTGTAAAGCGCGCAGGCTTCTCTATCAACCGCCACGATGAAAGCTTTAAATCCCAGCGGTTCAACGAATCTTTTGTAATGCTCGGCTATATGCTTAGCGATCTTGTCAATTCTATCTTTTGCTTTCAGCACCGCTTTTAATTTCTCCGCTTTTTCTATAATCCTGTTTATTCCTTCAATGCTTGCAATTCCTTCCTCTTCAACGACCTTAAAGAACTCTTTTTCTAAGGTTTCTTTATCAACATGCAATTCCGTTTTTGCAAGCGTGTAATAAAGTGGAACGGTTGTTCCCTCCTCTATGGACTCGTCTATCGTGTATTTATCAAGGTAAGGTTCATCCGGTGGATAACCAAAGGTTTTAAATGTTCCCTTTCCGATTTTCGTTTTATCTATTGGGGTACCTGTGAATCCGAAATAAAATGCATTAGGCAAGGCTCCGCGCATATAATTGCCCAAGTCTCCTTCTTGACTTCGGTGGGCTTCATCCACAAGGACTATAATGTTTCCCCTCTTATTTATACCCTTTGGCATTCCCTCAAACTTATGAATCGTTGTTATAATAAGCCCCCTATAATCATCTTTGAGTAATTCTCTCAGGTGGTTTTTGCTTTCCGCTCTTACGATATTCGGATAACCATAAGCTTGAAAATTTTGATATATTTGATGCTCAAGTTCAACTCTATCAACAACGACTATTATAGTTGGATTTTCAAGCTGTGGCATTTTTCTCAATTCATCAGCGGAAACTATCATTGTAAGGCTCTTATACGCTCCTTGTGTGTGCCAAATAAGGCCCTTCTTCTTTTTCCCATCCAAAACCCTTTCCATTATCCTTGAAATCGCTCTCCTTTGATGCTGTTTAAAAATGTATTTCTGAATTTCTTCATTTATCGTCATAAAAACGATGTAGGTTTGTAGCGTTTTGAGGATCTCCCTTTTATCAAAGAATGTTTTTACAATCCTTTCAAAATTGAACCCATTTTCAACTTTCCACCTGTAAAATGTCTTTGATTCGTATTTCCATGTGGGGCCGTAGAAAAGTCTTATTCCTTCGGAGACAGCATAAAACTGCAAGTATTTAAAAAGTTCTGGCAAAGCATTATTGTAAATCCTCACCTGCTCAAAGGCTTCCTCTTCTGCTTCCCATAGGGTAGGGCTTTTGAGTTCAAAATCACATATCGGTATGCCGTTTATGAAAAGAACTATATCAAGTCTTCTTTTTTCCCTGTCCTTAAACCAAAACTCCTTAGTAAATGCGAAATGATTGTTTTCAGGATTTTCAAAATCAATTAACCTAAAATTTCTTTCCCTTCTCTCATTTTCAACATAAACGGATTTCTTACCCCTTAAATATTCAAGAAATTCCCTATTACCCTCAAAAGTTGAAGGTATCAGCTTTAATTCCCTTATTACATCTCTGACATTCTCGTCCGTTATTATCCTCGGATTGAGTTCTTTGAGTTTTCCTTCAAGGATTTCAGGGATGAAGGGTTCCCTTATATCAAAACCCCTCTTTTCATATAGGTCAGCAGGCGGAATATACTCCCAACCTATGGATTGAAGGATTTTTATCACCCTATCCTGAACATCCCTTTTTTCTGTTATGGGTTTCATAACTTTACTCTCCGCTTAAAAATTTTTCTAATTCCCTATACAAACGAAGTAAATCTCTTTTCAGCTTTCGCGGATCATTAACGCGCACCATATGCAATCCTTCTATCTTTTCATCGGTTTCCAAGGGGATTGTCATTACTATCCTGTGGGTATTCTTGTTGACCTTTAAAGCATCCCTGATTCTCTTTATATCAGACAATCTATCGTGAATAAAGAGAATCTGCCTATCTAACTTTTGCGTGAATACCACAATAGGATTAAAATGTTGAAAAACCGCTCTTATTTGGTTGGCAGAACCTGAAAATAGTTGATAGTTTTGTTGTAAATTTTGAAACGATAAATTTGAATTCGGATACAGTTGTATAATCT
>WGFI01000052.1 GCA_015492295.1 Caldifarciminota bacterium | reverse complement strand
TCGTCATTGATGTTGATGAGGTTGTGAAGAATGTTAAAGATTTGAAGGATGGTGAGATGTACGATATTCTCGGAAGAAGGATAAACCCTTCAAACGCCAAAAAAGGTATATTCTTTATCAGGTACAAAGGAAAGCTCAGAAAGGTGTTGATCAGATAAGATCTTCCCCCCGCTGAGGCGGGGGGTTTTTCAGTTTAAAAGGATAACATTTTGATCGTCCTTACCTCATCGCCTACTCTCACCTTGATAAAGTACATACCTTTGGGGAGATTCAACTTATAACTGTATTCCCCGGATGGTTGATAACCCGCCGAGAGGGTATATACATTTCTGCCATCGGGAGTATATACATCAAAACCCAGATAAGAGGGTTTGTTCAGGTGAATCTTTATGCCGTTTCTGGTTAGGGATACTTCATCGGAAGTCATTTTATCGTCCTTTTCCTTAACATTCACTAAGCATCTAGGTGAGACCTTTATTACGAAAACATCGTTCGCCTCGTATGTGCTCTTGAAGATGTAGAACGGTCTCGGATAACTCGCCGTATCCACCAAGTTGTAAAAGTATCCTCCTACCAGTATATAGTTATCTCGGACTATCAAACTGAATACCCTGTCATTACCATCCCCGCTTATTAAGGATATTCCATAGCATGTATTCAGATCAGAGGACACTCCCACCACAAAAATATCCTTTTTCAACCAGAATGTATCTCTGGAAGCCACATTACACTTTACGCAATAGCTCCCACCTATTGTGGTATCCCTACCCATAATCGCCAGATATACCGTATCGCCTCGCTTCGCAACGGATTCAAGGTTCAGATACTCACTATCCGGTGATGCTATATAAACCATCTTTGTGAAGTTCCTTAAAGATGTATCCGCCTTGATTATGGCGACATCTATGCCCCCGCTCGTTCCGAAAACGGTTGTAGGTATTCCCCCACCTACGAATGTTGAAGGATCCCCAACTTGGAAAAAGAGAAGCAGCTGGTTATTGACACTATCAACCAATATTCCCTTCGCATATTCACCCGCCCCACCTGCGAACACCACGGCCCTTATAACCGTATCAAGGTTCCTTCCCACCTTTAAAATATATCCATCATAAGAAGCCATGGTACCTAAGACCGTATCCTTTCTCGCATCGTAGGCCCAGGCATGTATATAGCCGTAGATATAAAAGCTGCCTTTGTAAAGTATTCCTCCTGCGGCGGACTGCCTATCGTATCCGCATATTAGGGCGGTTTTTATATAGTTTAAAGCGCTGTCCAAGTGGGTTATGAAAATATCCCCTTCACCGCCCCCGCATGTGTCCCCCGCTATTACAGTTTTCAGCAAGGCGAAATCGGGATAACTGTATGTCGTTCCGACTATGTAAATGTCCCCTATGCTGTCAATTATTATATCATAAGCGTAATCTTCATCCGTACCCGCTATGATAACCGTCTTTATATGCGTTCTGAGATCGGATGACAGTTTCGTTAAGAAGACATTCATATCCCCCGATCCCATGGTGCCATATACCGTTCTTGAAGGTGCGAAATTGTAAGATGCCGTAAATCCCGCTATCAACACATTGCCGTTTGGATCCTTCCTGACGATTTGGGCTTCATCCACGCTCCTACCGGAGATAAGCGCAAGGGAGATCAAACTATCCACATCAGGAGATAATTTCCCTACAAAGACCGCAGGATCTTGCATAGTACCGAATATCGCATCAGGTGTATTGAATGTGGTGTAATCCCAGGTGAAACCCGTGAAATACACATAGCCGCTGTCATCTTGATATATGGACTTCAAGTAATCAATGGCTATGCTACCCAAACTCGCCGTCGGATCTATTATCAGATCCTTCCCTTTATCGTAATTCCCAACCTTGAAGGTCAGTAGGTTCCCTTCCAATATGGCCTTTATAGGTATCTCCCTACTACCTTGATAAGCCTTTATGTCCTTAAAACTAAACAGGACTTTACCCTCTTCATCTTTGATCAGGACCCCATCATCCTTCAACTCTATATCCGCATACACTCGTATCTTGATATCCTTGACATTTCCCCCCGGTCTCACCCTGAAATAGTACTCCACCTTGTCGTTGCTGATACCGTTTATGACGAGGTCTATGTTCTCGTAGATATTTTTTAGGAGGATACTCTTGAATATTTCTCCTGAGAATTCCCTGTCCCACCCAAAATACGAGAAGGTCGCGCCTGCTGGATTCATACCTTCGGGAGAGGTGGCCTTTGAACCTATCAGCGAGATTCTCACACCTCCTATATATACATCTCCATTCACCACGATATCCCCATACACATTCCTCCATACATCACCGTCCTTTATGAATAGATTCTTTATATTTGCATTTACGCTGAGAGATATTACCCATATCATATCTCTACCTCCTTTTCATTCCCAAACGACATTTCCATCTTTATCAATCTTGAAAACGCAGGGATAAAGGTTTTCATCTCCACGGAAAAAGCACGAGCCACTTACCACTATATATCCATCCGTCGTCGTCCTTGAATACACAGGATAACCTATACTCCCATCCACCAAGCAGTATAACCTCGCAAAATAAATGTTTCCCTCATCATCAAACTTTAAGGCTGATATGCACCTTCTGAAATTATAATCGGGATTCCCAATGGCCATATACTTTCCATCGGGTGTGTAGGATAGGCCATAAACGCCACTCATACCCGTTCCATCTGGAAAATAATCAACCGTTCTCTTATGCCACAACAAGTTCCCCAAACTGTCAAACTTCATCATAGTTCCACCTTGCCCAAAAAGAAATATGTTCCCATCATAAGCCTCTATCCCCACTGATACTTTGAGAGATAAACCAATATTTACCAACCTGCTCCAAAGAAGTCTCCCTGTACTATCCACCTTAAACATCAGAAAAGCATTATCATTATCCCTCGCAGGCCCAGCTCCAACAAACCCCTCCCTATGCTTAAAAACTATTTGGCCGAGTATCGGCTCCGTTTTATGAACGGTATCGCATCTAACCCAAAGCTTCGTATAACTCTCAACATCATAAGCCCTAAGACATAACCTCAAACTGTCAGCTTTGTATATGCTAACTATCCTGTCCCAACCAGATACACTCTCGTTATACTCATATTCGTCAGAGTTTATCCCAGGTATGGATGTTTGAGTTATGTTCCCTTGCAAATCAACCTCCCAAAAATTACCACCAGCCCAATTATCAACCAAGTACTTATCCCCTTTCACCCTATGTATCCCCGAAAACCTATGACGATCATCCCTCAGATGTTTATACCATATTATGTTCCCGTTTCTATCCCACCTTATAAGCAAACCTTCTCGCTCACCGGGAAAACCCGGAGAATATGTTGAAGTTATAAAACCCCCATCAGGTGTTATCTCTATCGCAGGTGTTAGCATATCTCTGCCTTCCACCTTAAACATCCTTATGTTGTTCTCACCTATGCAATATATCTGCTCGTTGTTGTAGCAGAACTCGGGTAAGGTCTCTTTCCTACACCCTATCAACACCAAAAACACTACTATCGCCCTCCTCATCCCTCACCTCCTTAACACCTTGAAGATAGCACCCTTAGAAACCACGAAATAT
>WGFI01000051.1 GCA_015492295.1 Caldifarciminota bacterium | reverse complement strand
GCGGAGAGGGATGGATATGAGTATAGGAGTTGGGCTGATTCCAAGAACTTATTAACACCTGAGACTATAAGGGTGAGGATAAAGGTAAGAAAGGCTGGTGAGAAAGGTTTAATCTTGACTTACAGACAAACTCTGATGACAACATTTCTACTTTACCAAAGCATAGCGTATATGGGGAGGAAATATCCGAAGTATCTTAGGATGCTTGAAAAGGAGGGGAAGGGAAGTTTTAAGAAACGGGGGGTATTTACGAGACTTGGAAAGTTAAAGGTTATAATGGATGGTAAGGTTTTAGGGGAGATTTCGGAGGTTGGCCCCATAGCCCATAACAATGCCATTGTTGAGCTTGGATATCTTAAAGAAGGTGAGTATGAGATACTGTTGGTGGGGACGAAAGGATTTTGGAAGATAGATTATGTGGGTGTTGGGGATATAGTTGGAGAGGGTGAGCCTGTGGTAATATCTCCTTATGATATTGATATAAGCGGGATACGGAGGGAGGATGTGAAGAAGGAGTTTCCTTTGGTTCTTTTACCTGGGGATACCGTGGTTTTTAAGTTTGATCTGAGTAAGTATTCTGGGAGGGATTATCGTTTGTTTTTGGCATCAACTGGGTATTACTATGAATGGCAAAGGGAAGAGTGGTTGAAGGAGGAGAATTCTTTTATGCTTGCTTTACTTTACACTTTCCCTGACATTTACTTCCGTCTTTTAACACCTAAGTATAAAAAGATAGAGCACCCACTTGAAGAAATGTTCTGGAAAAGCAAATATGAAAGAAAGGGAGGTTTATGATGAGAAGGCTGGTATTCTTTATCATTTTTTGGGGAGGATGTGCTTCATTGGTTAAACCCTTAGAAAACCCGGAAATCAACCCAAGGGGTATGCCAGCTGTGATCTCTTTGGTCAAAGGTGGCAAAGTAGTGGCTGAGGAATTGATCACCGCTGACAGCGAAAAC
This sequence comes from Caldifarciminota bacterium, assembly GCA_015492295.1. Lineage (GTDB taxonomy): Bacteria > Hydrothermota > Hydrothermia > LBFQ01 > LBFQ01 > Caldipriscus. The sequence goes on along the minus strand of WGFI01000051.1, from coordinate 9,122 downwards.
CTATGGATCATTAAGCAGGGAGAAAAAACCGCTATACCTATGAAAGATATATCAAAGATAACCGTCTTTATATATGATAGGGAGGATGTTGGAAATTTCTGGTTTATATACACCCTTTTAATGGGTATAACATCACCTTGCGCCGCCCCTTTTATATGTTTAATAGGTTCAATAGGTTGTGCGCTTGATGAAGCCTATTTCAAATACCAGCGCTTTACAACATCCAATCCGATACAAGACTTAAAAACCTTACGGGCTTATTCTCGTTATCCTCAAGGAATGCCTAGACACACATATAAATGGAAGATCTCCACATTTAAAGCGGGTTCTGAAAGTAATTATGAAGTGAGGTTAGAAGGTAAAAAATTGGTTATAAATATAAATGAAGGGAGGCAAACCGTTGAATACTACATTGTATCTCCAAGTGGTGGATTATTGAAAAGGAGGAAACTGGGCGTGCTAAGAAAAGGTAAATATACTTACAAACTGGATTTGAAGAACTTGAAAAAAGGTAGGTATATTTTGAAAATCAAGATAGGAAACAAAATTAAAGAATATGAAATAAATATAGAGGAGTAAATTCACTTAGGATTATTTTCTTTGAAAATTCCCTCTACATCAACCTCAAAACCTTTTAAGACTTCACTCTTAACCTTACCCTTACCACTCGCTATACTGTGAAGTTCATATTTACCTTCTTTTAAAACCCACACTTCAATGGCCTTTTCGCCGGGATATACGATCCAATACTCTTTAATCCCAGCTTCTTCGTATATCCTAAACTTCTCATACCTGTCCCTGTAATAACTCGTCGGTGAGACTATCTCAACAACCAAGTCAGGAGAACCATATAAACGCCCCTCTTTGACATTCCTTAGATTTTCCTTTGATATAAACACTATATCAGGCTGTACAACGGTATCCTCGCTTAATATCACATCAAAGGGTGAATAGATTATAACTCCTAAGGATTTATGTTCCACAAATGTATTTAGTTTTAAAAACAAATATTTGGAAATCACCTGATGCTCAAAGTGAGGTGCAGGCATCTCATATAACCTCCCGTTTATGACCTCATACCTCTTATTATCGTTAAGTTCCAAATAGTCTTTATAAGTCCATACCTTCTCCTTAACCTTCATTAAACACCTCCTTTAATTCAACTTCAAGACCTTTCAGAACTTTGCTTTTAACTTTACCCTCACTGCTCGCTATACTGTAAAGTTCATACTTACCTTCCTTTAAGACCCACACTTCAACGGCTTTTTCACCGGGATATACGATCCAATACTCTTTAATTCCTGCTTCCTCATATATCCTAAACTTCTCGTATCTATCCCTATAATAGCTCGTAGGCGAGACTACCTCAACTACCAAGTCGGGAGGACCAAATAATCTACCTCCCTTAATGTTCTTTAAGTTATCCTTGTATATGAAAACTATATCAGGCTGAACAACGATGTCCTCGCTTAGTATTACATCAAAGGGCGCAGGTAATACTTCCCCTAAATTATTTCTATCTGAAAAATTTCTAACACTTAGAATAATCTTTGAAATTACCCTCTGATGCTCAAAATGAGGTGCAGGCATTTCGTATAACCTCCCTTTTATAACTTCATACCTCTTATCGTCGTTGAGTTCTAAGTAGTCCCTATAAGTCCAAACCTTCTCCTTAACCTTCATCAAACACCTCCTTTAAATCAACTTCAAAACCCTTTAAAACCTTACTCTTAACCTTACCATCTTTCTCCGCAAAGGAGTATAACTCATACCTTCCACCCTCACCCAAAGCCCACACTTCAATAGCCCTCTCATCGGGATATACCAACCAATACTCCTTTACACCAAAAGTCTCGTATATCTCCTTCTTAACTACCGTATCCCTCCTTATAGTAGTAGGCGATACTATCTCAACTACCAAATCTGGCACTCCATTTATAGCCTTATCACCTATTATCTCAAATCTTTCCTTGGAAATAAAAACTATATCTGGTTGGAGAATTATAAACTCTTTCATAACCACATCAACGGGTGATGGTAAAACGATACCCATATTTCTGAAATTCACAAAATCGTAAAATCTATAATGCAAATATGATAATATTCTTTGATGCCAAGGTGTAGGTGCGGGCATTTCATACAACCTCCCGTTTATAACCTCATACCTCTTATCATCGTTGAGCTCCAAGTAATCCCTATAAGTCCAAACCTTTTCCTTAACCTTCATCAAAAACCTCCTTTAAATCAACTTCAAAACCTTTTAAGACCTCACTCCTAACCTTACCTTCACCGCTCGCTATACTGTGAAGTTCATATTTACCTTCCTTTAATACCCATATCTCTATCGCCTTCTCACCGGGATATACTATCCAATACTCCTTAATCCCAGCTTTCTCATATATTTCAAACTTCTCATATCTATCCCTGTAATAACTTGTCGGTGAGACTATCTCTACGACCAAGTCGGGAGGACCAAATAAACTACCTTCTTTTATATTCTTTAAGCTTCCCTTGGATATGAACACTATATCAGGCTGAACAACGATTTCCTCGCTTAGTATCACATCAAAGGGGGATGGTAAGACTTTACCTATCCTATACTCCTTTTCCGAAAACTCAAATAATATATTTAAAAGTCTCTTTAAAATATCTTGATGCTCAAAGTGAGGCGCAGGCATTTCATATAACCTCCCGTTTATGACTTCATACCTTTTGTCATCATTAAGCTTTAAATAATCCTCGTAAGTCCAAAGTTTCTCCTTAACCTTCATCAAACACCTCCTTTAAATCAATTTCAAAGCCTTTCAAAACCTTACTCTTAACCTTACCCTCACTACTTGCTATGCTGTAAAGCTCATACTTACCTTCCTTCAAAACCCATACCTCAATGGCCCTCTCACCCGGATACACAAGCCAGTACTCCTTAATCCCGGCTTTCTCGTATATCTTAAACTTCTCGTACCTGTCCCTATAATAACTCGTTGGTGATACTACCTCTATAACCAAATCAGGAGAACCGTAGATACGATCTTTTATCATATCTTTTTTATCCTTAGATATAAAGACCAGGTCAGGCTGAACAACCAAGGTCTCGGATAAAATTACATCTATTGGGGACAAGAAAACAATACCCTTGCTTCTAACATGATTTCTAAGTATTAAATATAAGTTTCCCAATATCCCTTGATGCCAAGGTGTCGGTGCAGGCATTTCATATAACCTCCCGTTTATGACTTCGTACCTTTTGTCATCGTTGAGCCCCAAATAATCCCTATAAGTCCAAACCTTCTCCTTAACCTTCATCAAAAACCTCCTTCAAATCAACTTCAAGACCTTTCAGAACCTCACTCTTAACCTTACCATCTTTCTCCGCAAAGGAGTATAACTCATACCTTCCACCCTCACCCAAAGCCCACACCTCAATAGCCCTCTCATCCGGATATACCAACCAATACTCCTTTACACCAAAAGTCTCGTATATCTCCTTCTTAACTACCGTATCCCTCCTTATAGTCGTAGGCGATACTATCTCTACAACCAAATCGGGAGAACCCATTATCGCCTTCTCTCCTATTATATTCATCCTCCCCTTGGATACAAAAACAATATCCGGTTGCAATACCACATCCTCACTTAATACAACATCTATGGGTGAGTAATAGATTTCTCCCATCTCAAATTTTTTGATAAATCCCCATAGAGTAAATCCTAAATTCCTTGACACCTTTTGATGTAAGGGTACTGGCGCAGGCATTTCATACAACCTCCCCTTTATAACCTCATATCTTTTGTCATCGTTGAGTTTTAAATAGTCCTTATATGTCCATTCTTTCCTTTTTTCAGAAGTAGAAAGCATCAGAAAATATTTTAAGGTTGAATTAGAAATGATAAATAATTGAAATCAAATAAGGAGGTGAAAGTAGGTATGGACGTTCAAAGTTGTGTATTTCAAATCACCTGTATCCCTCTTCCGATTCAGTTTATGGTTCTTGGCAGATGTTTTTTGGATAAAGGCGGTAAGTCTATACATTATGGATCTTTGCTTTTAAGTGTGGGTGATGTTGATGGATGTGTGGAAATAGTCGCGATTGGAATATCAGGCGTTTCTGCTCTCAAAATGGGCCTTAAGTTTTCAAGATTTCCGCTAACCAATATAACCTATCAGATCTTACAAGCCTCCCAAACGCCCTTATCGGATACATTCTACTTCGTCTTTCCTCATACTTCCTCATCACTAAGGCATCACACCCAACATGGTTGGATAATTAAAATTCCACCTTATAATACCTTATTATGAGCAATAAGGAAATCCAAGAATTGAAGGAGCTGGCTAAAAGGGTTAGAATGGATATAATAGAGATGACTTATAGAGCGCAATCTGGACACCAGGGTGGAGCCCTGTCCTGGGTAGAAATAGGACTCGTTCTATTCTTTAAGGTTATGAACATAAAGAGGGAAAATCCTTTCTGGGAGGATAGGGATAGATTTATTCTTTCAAAGGGGCACGGTTGTGCCACATTGTACTCTATATGGTCATTACTGGGGTGGATCAAGAGGGAGGATCTGTATCTTTTCAGGAATGTAAAAGGGGTGCTTCAAGGACATCCTTCAAGGAGGAGAACACCCTTGGCGGAGGCATCAACGGGTTCCCTATCACAAGGCGTATCAATATCCGTGGGTATGGCATTGGGCTTAAAACTCAGTAAGAAAACTTCAAGGGTTTGGACGATAATAAGCGATGCCGAATTACAGGAAGGACAAACCTGGGAGGCATTCATGTTCGCTGGCAATCGCGATCTCAACAATCTAACATTTATCCTTGACTATAACCATTTGCAGATAGAGGGAAATGTCAATGAGATAAATGACCCAGAACCCATAAAGGATAAGGCTGAGAGTTTCAAATTGGCTGTAATGGAGGTTGATGGACACGACATAAAGGCCCTATACGACGCATTTCAATGGGCTAAAAGACAATCCAAGCCTCAACTTATAATAGCCCATACCGTGAAGGGCAAGGGTATATCATTTATGGAGAACGATTATAAATGGCATAGTAGCAAGATAACCCCAGAGATATATGAAAAGGCTTTGAAGGAGCTTGCGAAATGATAGTGATACTGGGACTTTTGAAGATAGCGAGGATTGAGTATGAAGGAGGGGGAGATTGGTATAACGATCCTGAAATACTACCCAACATCACCAAGGAGTTCAATTCTCGCGTATCCCCTATATTTGATACCTTACCTTATTCCGTAAAGCTCACATCACCTTTCATATACGAATATGTTATGCTTTTCATAACCGGTCATGGAAACATAAGTCTATCACCTGAGGAGGCGAGAAATCTGCGAAAATACCTTGAAAATGGGGGTTTCCTTTATGTTGATGATGATTATGGTTTGGACAGCAGTTTCCGTAGGGAGATAAAAAAGGTCTTCCCTGAATACGATCTCGTTGAAATACCAAATACACATCCCATATTTCACATATTTTATGACATTGAACTTCCCAAGGTTCATGAACACTATCCTGGACCACCAAAGGCCTATGGGATATTCATAAAGGGGAGACTCGTTCTGTTTTACACATGGAATTCCAATGTATCCGACGGTTGGACTGATAGATATGGGGATCCGCCTGAGATAAGAGAAAAGGCCATAAAGATGGGTATCAACATACTTTATTATGCTTTAATGGGCATCTGACTATGTTTGCTATCTTCGGTTCCACGGGCACACTTGGAACGGCGCTTCGTGAGATCATTAAGGATGGAAAATTTCACACGAGAAAGGTTTGGGATGTTGAAAATACGGATGGATTGGAGGTTTTTTTAAAGAATTTCCTTGAAGGTGTTAATACCGTTATAAACTGTGTGGCATATACGGATGTAAATAAGGCTGAGTTTGAAAGGGATAAATGTTATAAGATAAATGTTGAATTTCCAAAGGTGCTTTCAAAGGTTTGCGGATATTACGATATAACTCTTATACATATATCTTCGGATTACATTTTTAGCGGTGAGGAGGGCTTCTATACGGAAAATGATAAACCTAAACCCAAAGGGTGGTACGGTGAAACCAAAAGAATATCGGAGGAGGTTGTGCTTGAAAATTGCAGGAAGTGTTATATAGTAAGAACCTCGTGGATCTTCGGCAAGAATGGTAGGAACTTCTTCAGCATCATGCCTCTAAAACTACTAAAAAATGAAGATATATCAACCCATGATGAACAGATCGTATGTCCGACACCCGCAAAGTTTTTAGCAAGGATGCTCGTAAAGATAACGGAATATCCTTATGGAATATATCATCTGACAGGGAAAACGCCCCTCACCCCCTTGGAAGGGACCATCCTCGTTAAAGACGCCATAAACTCAAAATCAAACATAAATCTACTTAAACCCAATTTAAAAATCAGGCCGAGGGTATCCGTTCTTTTGGATACTAAGATAGGATACAAAAAACCTCCCTTTGTTGAAAGTATTTTGGAATATGTGGGTGAAGCGGGCCTTCATAGGAGGATCGCTGATCAAGATAGATGACAGTGGTTATTATAAGCGGATGAAAGTTTCAGGACAATATTTTTTTCACTTCGGGCAGTCTCTTTATGATTTTGTTCTTAGCCGATTCCTTTAATTGTCTTATATACTCCCTTGAATAACCCATTTCCCTCGCTATCGTTGCCAAGCTTTTATCCTCAAATACCACCTTCCAAAGCACCTCCCTCTCTTTCTCGCTAAATATATCCGAATCAAGAATCATATCCACGAGTTTTTCCATAGTTTCGTAAAGTAATATATTTTCATACTCCTCTTCAAGTGTATCCTCAGATGTTGATGCCCATGAGGGAAAATTTTCCTGATTTTCCTTTTGTTCGTCCTCCATTCCTTCCAACCTGAAAACCTTCTCCTCCAAAGCTTCCATTATCTCTTTTACCTTTTTCTTTGAATATCCCAGTTCCTTGGAAAGTTCTTCAATCGTAGGTGTTCTACCCAATTTCTGGTAGAGTAATGTTATCTTTGTTAAATCCTTCCTACTGACCGTAGGCATGTGCGTTAAGGCTTTGTAGGATTTTATATATTTATGCATGGCATTTTCTACGAATGGGTATGCATAGGTGAGGAATCTCACTTTTTTATTTGGGTTGAAATTTTCAAAAGCATCGTAAAGGGCCAAAATACCTTCCGATATTAAATCTTCAACGGGTACCCCCGAATTCCTCGCCAATGCTTTCGCCCTCGCTACTATGAATCTTACATTGGATTTTATGATCCTTTCCTTGGCCTTTTTATCACCCTCCTTCGCTTTCAGGGCTAGCTTTCTTTCCTCGGATGGCTTCAAAGGCGAAAATTCTTCGGAGCTCAAAGTCTTATAATCCCATATCTCATCCCCTTTACTTTCAAGTAATAGCTCCTCAATCCTTCTTTTGCCCATGTATTATACTGCCTATTAAATTTTCCTTCCCTTTTGCTACGATATGAACTATATCATAGGCCTTCTCAAAGATTTCGGGAAGATTTTTCATTTCTTCTTCGGTGAAGTTGGAGAGTACCCAATCGGCCAAAGATACACCTTCCGGAGGTTTAGATATACCTATCCTTAATCTCATTATATCCCTTCTCTGCAATTTTTCGTATATATCCCTAAGACCTTTATGGGTGGGTATGGAGTTTATAGATTTTTTAAACCTTATTTCTCCGAAAGGTATGTCCGCATCATCATAAATTACAAGTATAGGCATCTTGGATACGGGTATAGGTGCTGAGAGCAGGGCCTTTCCAGAGTTATTCATATACATCTTGGGTTTTATTAAGTAAAAACCTTTACCCTCAGCCATATAAACCGTAGGATAATCCACAAATTCCAACTTATCTTTGGATGCGATAAAATCAACTATCATAAAACCCACATTATGCCTCGTAAAGAGATAATCAACCCCTACATTACCCAATCCTACGACCGCCAAGTTCATGGGGTTATATCTAAGATTCCGGCTTTGGGGTCTCAGTAGGAGCCGGTGTTTCAGTGGTAGTTTCTTCCTCAGGTTTCTCTTCTTCTTCGGTTTTCTTAGGAGCGGCAATCACAACAACCACGGTTTCCGGATCCTCCGCTATTGTGAAACCCTTTGTGGTTATGTCCTTCACATGTATGGAATCTCCAACATTGAGGGAAGATACATCAACCTCTATATGCGGAGGGATGTTCGCGGGTAATGCCCTTACGGCCAAAGTTCTCGTCATGACTTCAAGTATCCCTCCTGCCCTAACACCCGGAGCCTCACCAACTATAACAACTGGAACTTCAACCTCAACCTCTTCCTCGGCGTGAAGAATCAGAAAATCCGCGTGCAATATCTCATCTCTAACGGGATGGACCTGTATATCTTTAAGTATTATTTGCTTTTTCTGACCGTTTATCTTGGCGCTTATTACAACACTCTCTCCATGGGTTTCGTGTAAAATCCTTATAAGATCGCCTTTCTTTACCAGGCCGTGTATATTGTTCTCGCCATGTCCGTAAAGTTCAACTGGTATAAGGCCTTGCTTCCTATACTTTTTGGCTGCATTTGACCCCAGCTTTTCTCTCGGTAAGATTTCCAATTCCATAGTTGAATATTATAAAGTTGAAAAATCCTTCGGTTTAAACCTCTCAGGGTTCAGAACCTCAACCTCACTCTTGTCCTTATACCTGAAAACCAATAAACCGTTCTTAATTGCAAACTCATCAACACCCTCTTGCAAGTTTATCCCGATAACAACGCCATAAACCCTATATCTACCCTTATACTCAGGAAAGAAACTCAAGAACTTATCCTTCAACTTCTTAACGAACCTTTTAACATGCTCAACCTTTAAAGTGGTTTTAACCTCCATCACTAAAACATAATCCTCACCAACTGCCAATATATCTATCTCCATATGCTTGGAGTTTATCGTGCTCTTGACATTCCTCCTTACAGAGAAGTCTTTAAACCCCAAAGCGTTCAATGTATTTTCAATGTTATCAAATACTATCTTCTCGCTGAATCTTTTCCATGTGCCGTTTAGGTCGCTTATGGCTCTCGTTAAGGCTTTTATTCGTCTATCGGTTTCTTTTAACTGCTTATCGGTTTCTCTCATC
>WGFI01000050.1 GCA_015492295.1 Caldifarciminota bacterium | reverse complement strand
CCTTAATCTACCTTGTGGAATTTAAACCGCACTTTTAGTGAGGACTTACGAGGGATTAAACTAGTCCTTAATCTACCTTGTGGAATTTAAACATGTAGGAGGAATACGAGGCATGAGGCTGGGAAATTGGGTCCTTAATCTACCTTGTGGAATTTAAACTTATATACGCTATTTCAAGTTTTGAACCGCCAAGTTGTCCTTAATCTACCTTGTGGAATTTAAACAAAGTTCAAACTACACGGACAACGCATACGAGTTGGGTCCTTAATCTACCTTGTGGAATTTAAACCCGCTACCTTCTTTTGCTCCTGATACATCTTCTTATAGGTCCTTAATCTACCTTGTGGAATTTAAACAGTGGCCGAGTTGGGGGTTCCAAATATCACGCTAAAAGGTCCTTAATCTACCGTGTGGAATTTAAACGTTTCTGATACATAAATGTTAAACAATCTTACTCCTCCTGTCCTTAATCTACCTTGTGGAATTTAAACTAAGTATCAAAGAAAAGTTTGGTTAATAATTCGTAGGTCTCCATATACCCCTCCTTAAAGATGCGTATATCCGATCCATGCCACCGTACCTATAAGATAGATGTATAGATGTAAAGTTGGGAATAAATCAATGAACCTTATAAGTATCACACTGTCCGAATACCCGGCCTTACGATATGTATATTCCCCCCTCAAACCCAACTTGTAGGTGATATTACCCATAGCGGATGACAGCGTTAAATATCCCGCATTTCCGATTTTATCTCGCGATATATTTTTCAGCTTTATATTTGTAAGTTATGGTAGCGCTGATAATATCGCAAACATTGGCCATATCCTTGGCAGCAGATTTAACGGGCGATGGTGTTGATGATGAAGTAAAAATAGGTGAAAGGAGTGTAATAATCATAGACGGGGCACAGGGGAAACGGTACATCCTGTCAATGGACATTACCTGATGGCTGTATTAAATTTAAAGGGTGTAGCCTTAATAGGTTTCTCGGAAGGTAGGTTTGTCATCTTGGATTCTCTTTACGACGAATCCAACGATACAATTGAAATGAGGAAATATAACGCAAGGTTTGAGGTTTTACAGGATAAATGCAGTGGTAAAAAGATGCTAACCGTTGTTGGCAATTATTATGGTGTTTCCATACCAATTTACTATCCGAAAACTTAAAATTTATAATTTTTGATACAACCGATATAATATCCGATGAAGTGCATTTGGGATCGGGAGAGAGTAAGTATATCCGTCCAGTGGTGAGGAAAGGTGAATCCTTATTCTTAACGATTTTTTTGGAAGATTATGATATTAGGCTTAAAATAGACGCTGGCGAATGTGGAGTTTTCAACGCGGGAAGGGTGAGTTCTTATGATGGATTTTTCTATAACGGCGGGGATTATGATGAAAGATTCGCGATCTTCTTTGATAATACCTATTCCATTTTCACATCAAAGGAAGTGCGCTATGCCATAATCAGGTTCAAATCCCCACCTTACCTATTTGAATAATCCAAATACCCTGAAAATCACATAGAAACCAGCGAGTGAGAGTATCAGACTATCAACCCTGTCAAACAATCCGCCATGACCTGGCAATATACTTCCGGCATCTTTAACACCCTTCTCCCTTTTCAGGGCGGACTCAATGAGATCCCCCAACTGCGCGAATACACCTATGTAAATACCTGTGAGGAAGTATAAATGCACCCTCGTTATATCCACAAAGCTCCCGAGTATTCCTCCCACTACACCGCTAACCAATAGACCTCCCAACAAACCCTCCAATGTTTTACCACCACTCACACTTCTGAAAATCTTTCTCCTTCCGAAGAATCTTCCAAACATATACGCCCCCGTATCATAAGACCAGTTAGTTATAAGCACATAGGATGCTAAAAATAGCGATGTTTCTCTTAACATCAAAAGGATGTTGGCGGGTACGAGTATATACACCATCAGCGCCATGAGCATTAGGGCTTCCTTTATACTGAAACCCATAAGATAGTTCAAAAGGCCGAATATAAGGAGTAATATGAATGAAAGTATAAATCCACCTTGCCAATAGGATATGCTTAGGGCGATTATTCCTGCGACGAAGGTTAGAATACTGAATCTATTCAGCACCAGCCTGTATATCTCATAATACAGTATAAGCATAAAGAGAAATACGCCCAACTTGAACAGAAAACCTCCTACAAAAAATATAATGGCAAACAAGGGCAAAACCACAACCACACCGATTATCCTGAGGAGGAGATCATACCACTTTTCCAAACTTCCTTACCCTTTTTGAAAAATCTTCAATGGCCTCATAGAAGTCTTCCTCCCTGAAATCGGGCCAAAGCGTGTCGGTTATATAAAGCTCCGCATACGAAGTATGCCATAGAAGAAAATTTGATATACGATATTCCCCCGCTGTTCTTATAAGTAAATCAACATCGGGAAGCTCCGGATCGTAAAGGAACCTTTTAAATGTATCCTCATCAACCTCCTTAACACCCGACTTTATTATCTTATTCACCGCATCAACGATCTCCTGCCTCCCCCCATAGGATAACGCCAAGTAAAGATTGAGTTCATCGTTATGCTCGGTTTTCTTTATGGCATAATCCAAGGCCTTCAAAACCTCCTTACTCAGCATGTTGAGTCTCCCTATGGCTTTAACTCTGACACCCTGACGATTCAATTCATCAACCTCTTTTATAAGAAGATTTCTCAACATATACATGAGGTACGAAACCTCGTCGGGAGGCCTCTGCCAATTCTCCGATGAAAATGTGTATAAGGTTAGGTATCTAACGCCCACCTTCTTAGCGGCCCTCACTACGGACCTCACGGATTCAACGCCGACCTTGTGGCCCATTATACGAGGCAAACCCCTCCTCTCAGCCCATCTACCGTTGCCATCCATTATGATTCCCACATGAAACGGTATGTTATTCTTCAAGTATCTCCTTCTCCTTCTGTTTGAAAAGCTTATCAACCTCTTCTATGTACCTATCGGTTATCTCCTGAACCTTATCCTCGCCCCTGTATCTATCATCCTCAGTGATCTCTTTGTTCTTTTCCATGTTCCTTATCTTTTCAATCGCTCCTCTCCTAGCGTTCCTTATATGGACTTTCGTTTCCTCGGCCATCTGTTTTGCGAGTTTTACGAGTTCCTTCCTGCGCTCCTCCGAAAGAGGGGGAACCTCTATCCTAATAATCTTACCCTCTTTCTTGGGTGTCAGGTTAAGATTCGCCGCGAGTATAGCCTTCTCTATCTCGGATATAGCATTGGCATCCCAAGGATTTATTATCAGGAACCTTCCTTCCGAGACCGTTATACTGGCTATCTGATTTATCGGTATAAGTTGCCCGTAATAATTCACCTTCACACCTTCAAGTATCGCAGGATTGGCTCTTCCAGCTCTCAAACGATTGTACTCCCTCCTTAGATGCTCCAACGCATTCTTCATTTCCCTTTCAGCCTCCTTGAAAACTTCATTCATAAGAAGATATTTTAAGGTTGTATAAACAACTACACCGTCCTTTTCTCAACCCAAAAGCACGCTATGACGAATACCAGAAGTGAAACTACGAAGTTTTTAACCGTGTAGCCGATATCTATGTACAGCTTCCCATCGGGATAATAGACCTTCAAGTCGGGGGATGGTATAAACTGGAGGATTATTATGCTTATTATTACGAAGATGAAACCGAGAAGGTACTTTGCCGGAAACTCCTTCATAAACGCGGCCGCGGAAACCGAAAGTATGGTTATCGTTAGGGTCGTTAGTACCAAGGATATGTAGGAGAGAAGGGTAATGCTGCCGGGTAATTCAAAACTTGCCGGGGAGAGGGACTCAAATGAGAAATATATGGCCAAAAGTATCAGAAACCAGTATATGATATTCTCCAAGGATAAGATTATCACCTTTGATAGAAGTATCTTCCACCTCTGAATCGGCAAGGTATTCAGAAATTCTCTAAAATTACCGTTATCATCGTTAAAATAGTGAGACATACCTGCAAAGAAGCTCCAAAAGAACATGACCACGGCGGCCATACCCGGAAATATAAATCCCGGAAACTCCTTATACAACGATAGATATACACCTACAGCTCCGAGAATCACTATGACAGATAAATTGATGATTATCCACCATCTTGAAAACTTGTAATCCTTCCATATCAACTTTATCATGCGAACAGCTCCCGATAAATATCTTTAATTCTACCTCTATCTTTCGTATCAACGGCAAATCTCCCATCTTTAAGGAATAGGAAACGATCGGCTAAGGGTTCAAGCTCATCTATCTGGTGAGATGTGAATATGAATGTACGATTTTCAACCTCCGACAACATTTTAACGACCTTTTCCCTCAAAACGAAATCAAGGGATGAAAGTGGTTCATCTATGAGATAAATTGGTACATCCAATGCCAAACCCAATGCCACCCTTATAAGGGTCCTCTCCCCCTTGGAAAAGTGAGAATATTTTTTTGAAAGATCCAAATTTAGAAGGGAAACAAATCCCTCAAATCTCTCATCGTTGAATTTATGAAAATGTTTTAGGAAATCAACGAACTCCTTTATCCTGAACTCAGGATGGATATTATCCACCTCCGAGACATAAGAGATGTATTTTCGGCTTTTATAGGATGGAACATAGGAATCCCTTATCCTTATCCTCCCTTTTTGAAAAGGTTCAACATTGGCCAGAATCTTTAAAAATGTCGTCTTACCATAACCGTTGGGCGCCAATATATATACCCTTTCTCCTTCGCCTATCTTAACGGAAAGATCTTTCAGCACGATATTTCTCCCGTAGATTTTCAGTAATCCTTCAATTTCTATCATAAATCTGATATTTTAAGGGTGTTTCGCTTTCCTTCCGAAGGAATAGAATAGGGTATGACCGCGCATCTCATGTTCGGGCCTGCATCCCACATCCCTTATCTGCCAATCCCTCATTAGAACTTCAACGGTTCTCATCGCAACGAAACCCGTCTCATACATGCATTTTCTCGTTTCCTTAACCTGCTCAATGTTTGGAGATGCGAAGACGAGGAATCCCCCGTATTTCAATGATTTATAGGCATGTTTGACTACCCTCCAAGGTTCAGGCAAATCCACTATAACTATATCAACATCCCTTTCAATGAAACCACACACATACACATCCCTGAGACGAAATATGACATTCTCAGGTTTTCCAAAGTTTTGAACATTTTCTTTCGCCACCCTTTGGTGCGTGGGATTGTTATCGTAGGAGAACAGTCTTCCCGGTCGCACGAGTAAATTGCTCAATATTACGGCCATAGCTCCACTTCCCGATCCCGCTTCTATGACTTTTGAGTGAGGTTTGAAATCCGTATATAGCAAGACTATGCCCATATCCTTAGGATAAAATATGTTGGTCTTCCTTTTCAATCTCAACACGAAATCGGCATTCGAAGGTTTTATCACATAAAACTTCCTCCCCTTACTTGATACTAAGATATCCCCCCATTCAAGGTTCTCAGGTAAATTGAATACGCCTCTATGCGAATGTATGGGTTTTCCCGGTTTATACTTTGTTATAAAATTGGCATCGGGCCCCCCCCAAAGGATTATATACTCCCCTTCCCTGACCTTGTCCATTACGCTTCTCTGATGAATTTTAATATACTTATTACATCCTTAGTTTCCCTGACATCATGAACCCGTAGTATATGCACACCTTGAAGGTAGAGGTAAGCATGCGCCCCTAAGGTTGCGAACAGCCTCTCCTCGGGAGCCTCATAACCCAATGCCATTCTTATGAAGCTCTTGCGCGAAACACCGTAAAGCACGACATAACCCATGTTGATAAACATCCTCGCATTCTTTATCAATTTCAGATTATCTTCAAGCCTCTTCCCAAAACCTATACCCGGATCTATGCATATACTCTCGGGATCCATACCCGCATCCAAGGCCTTATTTATCCTAAGCATCAATTCGTCCTTGACCTCCTTTAAAACATCTTCATAATAGGGATTCTGTTGCATGGTTTTCGGATTCCCTCTTATGTGATTCAGAATTATGCCCGTTGAATACCTTTTTGCCACTTGCAGTATCTTCGGATCAAACATGCCCCCTGAAATATCGTTGATTATATCCGCTCCCACCTCAACGGCCTCCTTGGCAACGGAAGATTTGTAAGTGTCAATGGATATTATGGCATCCGGAAAGTTCCTTTTAATCGTCTCAATCACAGGTATAACCCTTTTCTTTTCCTCGTCTTCACTAACAGGTTCGGATCCCGGTCTCGTGCTTTCTCCCCCTATGTCTAAAATATCTGCGCCTTCTTTGAGCATACTTTCCGCCACCTTCAACGCATGATCAACATCCCTTATCCTGCTTCCGGAATAGAAGCTGTCGGGTGTAATGTTAAGGACACCCATTATGAGAGTATCGGAAACATCAAGGAATTTTCCCTTTATCTTCCATCTGACCTTTCTTTCCACTTTCAACCTCCTTTCCGTTTATCACAACGCGATAGAATATTGGGCAGGATTTACTCAACATCGCTGATACGGAACAATACTTGTTCAACGACAAGGATACGGCCCTCATAACTTCCCTCTGGTATTCTTCCTTACATTTAAAATCATAGGTTATCTCTATACTTTCATAAACCCTCGGGTGTTCCTCTCTACGCTTCCCTTTAACGGTTATATTCATATCAAATTCCACTTTCATTTTACTTAGAATGGTTATGACATCTATTCCAGTGCATCCACCGAGAGCAACGAGAACCAAATCCATAGGTGAAAATCCTCCGTTTCCGATAGATATATAACCGCTTTGAGTTTTGCCCCTTAGCTCTTTACCATCAAACTCCACTTGGATACTTTTAACCATGAGGAAGGTATTTTATACTCGTAATGTGATAAAGAGCGGGAATAATAAGACCTATCCTTGCTGCCCATTTACGCAATACCTATTTTAACACCTTATAATATTTTCCTATGCTTTACCTGATAATACAGGTAAGCATAAACAATGATACAACGGACATTTGCAGGTATAAAACAAATCCATTTATGAATATCACCTTCCCTTTCATATCCTCCTTCATCTTTCCACCTACGTGCGTATTGTATTATGCCGGCGGATATGATGATATGAATACAAAGACAAGGGTGCATCCGGAATGTAAAAAAGTATATCAGGATGAGTTTAAAAGAACCGTTTCCTTCGCTACTATGGGTGCCTTAACGGGCTTAGCGGTGTTTAGTATATTAACGGGAAACGGTGATATAGCGTTGTTCGGATGCGCGAGCATCACTTTCCCAGAATTGAGACTGAATTGCAGTGGAGGTTCCCCCTCATGTGGAGGCGG
>WGFI01000049.1 GCA_015492295.1 Caldifarciminota bacterium | reverse complement strand
GTATTATAAGGGGGTAATATTTCCCCTTTATAATCCTCGTTTATGAGGGCTATCCTCATATATGATATATCAACCGAGGAACCCTCCGATCAAAAAAGATTAAATAACCTGAGAAAAATTGCGAGAAAATATCTAAATCACATACAAAAGTCCGTCTTTGAAGGAAACATAACACTGTCAAACCTTGAAAGATTGAAAGTTGAAATACTCAATGAAGTTGATATGAACAGGGATAGCGTGATTCTGTACATATTTGACGATAGGACCCGTTATGAACGGATGATATTGACAAATACCGAGGATCCGACAGCAAACCTGATATGATAGACGAAATAATATACACGGGAACTCAGATAGCATACTATAAAGTTTGTAAAAGGAAGCTTTGGCTTTTTTCCAAGGGTTTGAGTTATGAATCCGAAAACGAATATGTATCCATAGGAAAGCTCATAGATGAAATTTATTATAAGAGAGAGAAAGAAAGGATGCCCGATGATGCGATACTCGGGAGAATAAAGATAGACTACATTTCCTTAAAGGAAGGGGTAGTTATAAATGAGGTGAAAAAATCCAAAAAACTTGATGAAGCCCACAAAATACAAGTGAAATATTATATATGGGCACTTAGGAAGCTGGGTGTAAATGTGGTATATGCCATTTTACGATATCCGAAACTCAGGAAGACGGAAAAGGTTCTATTAAGCGAAAACGATATAGCCGAGCTTGAACGAGCATTTAGAAGCATAAGGGATATTCTGAACAGCCCCACTCCACCATCCGCCATAAAAAAGCCCTATTGTAAAAAGTGCGCCTATTACACATTTTGCTATGGGTAGGATCTACTATTTACTATCATCTGGAACGCTTAAAAGGAAGGAAAATACCCTATTATTTGAGAACGAGAGAGTCAGGAAGGTGATACCTATTGAGGATGTTGAGGAGATTTTCATATTCGGTGAAATATCGCTAAATACAAAATTGTTAAGCTTAACATCTTCAAAAGGTATAACCCTACATTTCTTCAACTATTACGGTTGGTATATAGGTTCATTCTATCCCAGAGAAAGGAATGTGTCGGGTTTTCTTGAAGTAAAGCAGGCGGAACATTATCTTGATAAGGACAAACGCCTCTACTTGGCAAAGATGTTCGTTATAGGAGCCATAAAAAATTCAAAATTCCTCGTTCATAATGTTGATGATTATGTTCATAAGGTTGAATCATCAAACGGTATAAACGAACTTATGAGTATAGAAGCGAATTTCAAGAAGGTGTATTATGAATCCTTGAAGGAAAATACGGGATGGGAATTTGAAAGAAGAACGAAGAGGCCACCTGAAAACCCTTTAAACGCACTAATATCCTTCGGCAATTCGTTGGTATATTCCGTAGTCCTTAAACAGATATACACAACCCAACTATCTCCCCAAATCAGCTTTTTGCATGAGCCTTCTGAAAGAAGGTTCTCCTTAGCCCTTGATATATCGGAAATATTCAAACCCGTAATATCGGACAGGATAATAAAAAAACTCATAAATACATCCAGTATAACCGAGGATCATTTTGTGAAGGACCTGAACTTCGTCTATCTAAACGATGAAGGAAGAAGGATATTCCTAAAAGCGTTTGATGAAAGATTAAGAACCACCATCAGGCACAGGAAACTCAATCGTAAAATCTCAATAAAGAACCTAATAAAAATAGAATGCTATAAGCTGATAAAACACCTTCTGGGTGAAGAGAGATACAGACCCACCGTAATCAATTGAACGCCTTTAAAATCCAAAGATGAATCATTTAAAGGATCAAAAGAGTCCCTACTTGAAATTGCATGCGGATAACCCCATTGATTGGTACCCTTGGGGGCAGGAAGCGTTTGAAAGGGCCAGGAAGGAGGATAAACCTATATTCCTATCCATAGGGTATTTCTCCTGTCATTGGTGCCATGTTATGGAAAGGGAATCTTTTAGAGATGAGGAAGTCGCGGAAGTTCTAAACAGGGTTTTTATCAACATAAAAGTTGATAGGGAAGAGAGGCCTGATGTGGATAGAAAATTCATGACATATTGTATGCTTATATCTGGGAATTGCGGTTGGCCATTGAATGTCCTATTGACCCCATCAGGAAAACCTTTCGGAATATTCACATACCTTCCCAAGGATATGTTAATAGAAATGGCCCTAAGGGTTGAAAGAATGTGGAAAAACGATAAGAAAACCGTATTCGGCATGGCGAACAGAGCGGAGAATATATTCAATCGGTTTAAGAATTTAAAGCTTAATGGATTTCCATCGCGAAAGGTAGTGGATAATATATTCCATAGCCTCGTTTCCGATTACGATGAGAAATTTGGAGGTTTTGGCAATGAACCCAAGTTTCCCATTCCTCATTCTATAACATTTCTATTGAGATATTACCTACTGACGAAAAACCAGAAGGCGCTGGAAATGGCCAAAAACACCCTGATACTTATGAGAAAAGGTGGGATATACGATCACATAGGCTTCGGATTTTACAGATATTCAACGGATAGATTCTGGAAAGTCCCCCACTTTGAAAAGATGCTTTATGATCAAGCCCTACTACTTTTGGCCTATTCGGAGGCCTACAATATAACCAAACACCCCCTATTCAGAAAAACTTCGGAAGAGATCGCGGAGTTCTTAATAACCGATATGAGATCCAAAGAAGGGGCTTTTTATACATCAATCAGCGCTGACTATGAAGGTGAGGAGGGTGGATATTATACATGGCATTACGACGATTTAAGGAAGATACTACGAGAGGATGAGCTGAATTTCCTCAAAGAATGTTATGGAATAAGCGAGGATGGTAATTGGCATAATAAAAACATACTGTACGCCATTGGGTGTAAGGATTTCCAAAAGTCCTTAAAAACTTTTGAACCCATACGCAGAAAACTATTAAACTTCCGCAAACTCAAAGGTTCCCCTCCTATGGACGACAAAATTCTCACCGATTGGAACGGTCTCGTCATAGGGGCACTTTCCTATACCGGTAGAATCCTTAAACGCAAAGATTATATAAGCGTAGCCAAAAATGCGGCGGATTTTATATTAAAGAATTTCAGAAGGGAACATCTTATGCATACCTATAATATAGACGCCACCCTTGAAGATTACGCGTACTTATCCTTTGGTCTTTTAAATCTGTACTACTCAACAGGTAAAAGTAAATACCTACGGATTTGCCTATCGCTCGTTGATGAGGCTATAAACAGGTTTTGGAGTGAAGATAAAAAATCTTTCATCTCAGATAAAACTTCCGAACTCGCCGATATGTACGATGGGGCACTACCATCGGGGAATTCCGTTATGCTCCTTGTAATGGAACATCTGAACACGATAAGCGAAAGGTATGAAAGGTATTTAGAGGATCTAAGAGGAACCTTAGCCGGCTTTGCGGAGAAATATCCTTCGGGAGCGACCTTTACGGGTATAGCCCTACTTTATTCCATAGGTCCGAGTTATGAGATCGTAGTTATAAGTAATAAAGATGCCGAAGAAGAACCCATGTATAGCATAATAATGGAGAAACCTATACCTAATGCCATATACATCATAGCAAACCCCAAAGATAGGTGGATAATGAACCTACCTCTACTAAAAGGTAAAACATTGAAGAACGGTAAGACCACCGTATATATATGCAAGGGAAGGGTATGCAAGTACCCGATAAACGATATAAACGCCCTACAAAAGGAATTAAATGAGTTGCCATGAAAGAGTGCGAAGTTTATAGGAATTTAAAGGATGGAATCGTTCAATGTTTGGCTTGTCATCACTTTTGCACCGTAAGACCCGGAGAATCTGGAAAATGCGGGATAAGGAGGAATTTTAGGGGGAAACTCTATCTCGCAGTGTATGGGAAAGCGGCCGCCGTTCATATAGATCCCATTGAGAAAAAGCCTCTGTATCATTTCTTACCGGGTGAAGGGATACTTTCCATAGGAACCGTCGGCTGCAATTTCAGATGCCAGTTCTGTCAAAATTGGGAGATAAGTCAGCTCAGGGAATTCAATGTGGATCCCATAACGGGGGAAACGGATACATTCATAGGATACGATTGGCCACCGGAGAAGTTGGTTGAAACCGCCGAAAGATATGGGGTTAGATTGTTAGCATACACCTATAATGAACCTACGGTATGGATAGAATACGCTCATGATACGGCGTACTTGGCGGTCAGGAAAGGTTTCAGGAATGTATTCGTATCTTCTGGATTTGAGACGCATCATTCGTGGAAGTATATGGAGGGACTTCTGCATGGTATAAATATTGACCTTAAAGGCTTTACGGAAAAATTTTACAGGGATATAACTGGGACCAGGTTGAAACCCGTCCTTGAAAACATTGAATATTTGGGTTCAAGGATATGGCCGAGTATATGGCTGGAAGTAACCACGCTCATCATAGAGGGATACAACGATTCGGAGGATGAGCTGAGAGGTATAGCGAAATTCTTAGCATCCATAAACCCGGATATACCATGGCACATAACCGCGGCGCATCCCGATTATAAAATGCTCCATATAAATTACACATCCCATGAGACATTGATAAAGGCTTATGAGATAGGTAAGGAGGAGGGTTTAAAGTTCGTATATGTTGGAAATGTGTATGATCCCGAGAGATCAAGCACCTACTGCCCAAGATGCGGCGCGCTTCTTATAAAGAGGGAATGGTATAGGGTCGTTGAGATGTGGAAAAAGCGGGGAGAATGTCATAAATGCGGTGAGAGAGTTCCGGGGGTATGGGAATGATAAGGAAGCCGGCTGTGGCCGGATACTTTTATCCCGACGATAAAGAAGTCTTAAAAGATACCCTTATGGAATTGTTGGATTCTATCGGCATCTCATTTGATAATCCGACCAAGGCGGTTGTGGCTCCGCATGCGGGATACATATATTCCGGGAAGATAGCGGCATATTCCTTTAAATCCCTACAAACCACAAAAGATATATCGCCAGATATATTTATCTTCGGCCCTTCCCATTTTTTCCCTTTTGAAGGTATAAGCACAGGTCCATTCTCCGAATGGATAACCCCTCTCGGAAGCGTACCCGTCGCTCTGGAAAGGGTTGAGGAGATTCTCAATTTGGGATACCCCTTTATGGATATTATAGAGCCTACACTTAGGGAGCATTCAATTGAGGTTGAGCTCCCTTTTTTGCAGATCATTTTTAAGGATTTTCGTATAATACCTCTAACATTCGGGGATGTAGATCCCATACTTGCGGCGAGAAAACTCATAAGTACATTGAAAGAGGATGACATAATCGTGGTTTCAACCGATCTATCGCACTATCATCCGGAGGAAACGGCTCGCAGGATGGATGAGGAAACCTTGAAAATCGCTTTAAAGAACGATGCTGAGGGGATTTTAAAGAGGGAGGCTTGCGGTAGGTATCCCTGGGCTACCTTGACTTCTTTGGCGGGTACTCTCGGCTGGAAACCCGAAATATTAGCCTACGGGACCAGCGCGGAAACCTCGGGGGATAGCTCCTCCGTCGTCGGATACGCGTCCTTACGATACTCTTATGATATTGGCGATTCTGGGGTTTGAAAGTAGGGATTTTAATTCATCGTCTGAGAGCTTCTTAGGTCTATCCCTTCGCACATTGACAACGCACAGAATCTTTAAGTCTTTTCCCTTATTCGCCACGAATTGATGCGGTGTGTTGGGTGGAACCCATATACCATCAAATGGCCTCACATCATAAACTTCATTGCCAACAAGGGCGCTTCCCTCACCTTCAAGAACCAAAACCGCATGCTGATGCTCATGCCTCTCCAAGGAAGTGGCACCTCCCACTTTAACTTCAAAGACTCTCACCTCAAAGTCCAAGCCGTTCCTCTCACCAAAAAGAACATGCTTGATAACATCCCTATTCCCCTTATACTCATGGATTTCCCCACCTTCCCAACGATCACCCTTAAATTCCAAATGTTTCCTCATATAACCTTCAATTCTTTACCCACCTTTATGAACTTATCAACCGCAAAATCAAGATCGTCTTTTGTGTGTATAGCCGAGATCATAACCCTCATCCTCGCCGTACCCTTGGGGACCGTGGGATAAACGATGGCCTGCACGAATATCCCCTCATCAAACAGCCTCTTAGAAAACTCCTGGGTGGTCTTCTCATCACCTATAACTATGGGGGTTATAGGGGTTTGCGACTTCCAAGTGTTGAAACCAGCCTCCCTCATCTTTTCTTTAAAGTAATTCGCGTTTTCCCAGAGTTTCTTAACCCTATCCTCACTCTCCTGCAATATCCTAACGGCTTCCAGACAGGCGGCAACATCCGGAACCGTCATCGCGGACGAGAAAAGGAAGGGACGGGATTTCTGCCTGAGGTACTCCACAACCACGCTTGATGATGCGGCGTATCCTCCCACAACCCCAAAGGCCTTTGACATCGTCCCTATCTCAATATCAACCTCACCGTGCAAGGAAAAGTGATCCACTATACCCCTTCCTCCCTTTCCTAAGACACCCTCACCATGGGCATCATCAACCATGACTATCGCGTCGTACTCCTTCGCAACTTTCACTATATCCGGCAGAGGAGCTATATCACCGTCCATGGAGAACACGCCGTCCGTTACGACCAAAGCCCTCCTATATTTGTGCCTGTTTTCTGATAGTTTCTTTTTTAAATCATCCACATCGGCATGGGCGTACCTTATAATCTCCGCCCTTGAAAGTCTGCATCCATCTATTATTGATGCGTGATTGAGTTCGTCCGAGAAGATCACATCACCCCTTCCGACTATCGCGGGTATCACCGAAAGATTCGATTTAAAACCGCTCTGATAAGATATGACGGCTTCGGCCTTTTTGAATTCCGCGAGGGCGTTTTCAAGTATAAGATGAAGGCTCATGGTACCTGATATGGTTCTAACGGCGGCCGGTCCTATCCCATACTCCTCCAACGCTTTCTTGGCGGCTTCCTTCAATCTCGGCTCGTTGGCGAACCCTAAGTAGTTGTTGGAGGTGAGATTTAAAACCCTCTTCCCATTGACTATCATCCAAGCATCAACCGGACTCTGCACAGTTCTAATATTCACATAAAAGCCCGTCCTTTTAAGTTCCTCTATCTCCTGTTCCAATTCCTCAACAAATTTCCTGTTTGCCATAACTTTCTACATTACCCCAGAAAATTTAAGTATTATAACCAAACCGAGTCCCGCGAATATACCCATAGTCCCACCTTTGAAGGCGCTGTTAAAGGCCTTGGGTTTCATCTCTTTTATGGGCGTTATGGTGTAAGCCGTATAGCTGTAAATCGTGCATCCACCCGCACCCGCGGCCGTTCCTATGAGGATAGGGAGCCCCCCGCTGAGTCCCGAAGAAAGATAAAAAGCCAGAACCTCGGAGCCGGCGGTTAAAACGCAGGAGGAATAGTTCCAAAAGTTCGTATTTTGGGGCACGATGGTATCCTTACTTACATCAACATCGTTTAATAGGGTTAAAATCCAAATCATGCTCTCTTGGGATTCTGCAATTCCCTTATACGATTCCCCGTTATCCACGACACCTCAAGCTCCCCCTTCAATATCCTTTTCCCATTCTCAATGAGCCTGTCTTTATCGTAGAGTAGATCCTCACGGGTGTATCCGGGCTTCCTTCTCTCTTTAACCATAACTATCGCATCGGTTGGACATACCTGCACGCAGAGTTCGCACTGCATACAAGCTTGAAAATCTAAATAAAACTCCTTCGCGAAGGTCTTCTTCTTAGGTTTCCCGTCCGGACCCACGGATGTCTCAACACCCCTAACCACGGTTATTATTTGCGAAGGACATATATTCTGACAGAGTTGGCAACCTATACAGTTCTCCTCACCCGTCTCGGGATTCAAGGTCAGAGCAAATCCCCCCAACCTCCACCTCTCAGGAACATCCCTCAATCTGTCAGGATACATAACCGTTGCGGGCCTTTTGAATATATGCTTGAAATTGACCATCAGGTTCCTCAAAAATGCCATAACCTGTATTCTAAGGTGGAATATAATCCTGTCAAGTTTTGTTGTATCATCTTTGCATCTTTTGAGGTTTAATTCACCTTGCATATAAATCGTATCACCCATCAATGTGAAACTCTCATTCCCCGTTTTATCGTAGGAGAGTACGATTTGGGCCTCATCAATACGGGGGGTTATGTTCTTTATCAATGTCAGCATAACCTTTAAACTCGGTTTATCCTCATCGGGCAAATCAACATATACCTTCGCCTCGTTTATGTTCTCAATAACACAATGAGCCTTGCTTCGGTAAAATATCCTGTATGGGTAAAGCATCACCCAAAGGAGGGCCATTGAATAGAGCATTCCAGTTATCATGAGTATGGGCTTATGACGGATATTCTTTATTATGTTCGCTGAGATCAAGGATAGAAAGGGTA
>WGFI01000048.1 GCA_015492295.1 Caldifarciminota bacterium | reverse complement strand
TGATAAATCAAAGAAGAAGCTATCTGGTATATCGGGCGGAACCTCTATCGGGACCACTACGGAGTATCCCATGCTAACCATAAAAACGGAAACTAGGAAGATTTTGAGAGATTTTGAGAGATTTTGAGAGATTTTGAGAGATTTTGAGAGATTTTGAGAGATTTTGAGAGATTTTGAGAGAGAGGCGAGACGCAGTATATAGCCAAAAAGCCCTAATTCTTGTTATTAAGGCTTTTGTCATCATAAGAAGATATTATAAGGCTGTTTCTGTTTGTGGATGAGTATTATTCCGACCAGTACCATACTTTATAAGGCCAATCAAGTTTATCCAAATCCCCTTCTCCTATACCAAATACGCTTGAACCTGAACCGCTCATCAAGGCGTTCCACCCGTTGCGGGTTAATATATCCTTTATTTTACCTATCTCGGGGTATCTCTTATGTATAACCTTCTCAAAGTCATTTTCCAAGGATGGTATATTGCCTCTTTTGAATTCCTTAACGATTTCCTCCGCCTTTCTTTCCGCATAAGATGGATCCGTGAATTTCCCTAAGCTGTCAAACAAATCGTACGCGAGTTTCGTAGGTACGGGAAAGGATGGAAAAACCAAAACCCAATCAGATCTTATATCCAGATCCACAGGTTCAAGTATATTACCTATTCCCCTTCCTATGGCTGCCCTTTGAGGAATTATAAAAAATGGAACATCCGCCCCCACCTTTGAACCTATCTTGACTAAATCCTCCTCACCAAGATTTAACTTAAATATGCGGTTTGCGGCCTTCAAAACCGTCGCCGCATCGCTTGAACCACCCCCCAGACCACCACCCACAGGAATTCTCTTCTTTATCTTTATCTTTAAACATACATTCCGACCGACATAATCGCTCAGAAATTTCAAAGCTTTATATACCGTATTACCCGATGTGCTCTTTATACCTTCGCATATGATCATAGGTTCATCCCACTCCTCCACCCATATCTCATCGTATATTGGGATTTTGTAAAAGATGGTTATGAGATTATGATAGCCGTCCTCATTCTTGCCGACTATCCACAAGGATAAATTCACCTTTGCAGGTGCCAGCAATCTTATTTGCAAGACCGAGTATTTTAAGGTTGCCTTTCAACCGTAAAATATCCGCCTATGGCTATACTTTTAACATCAGAAAATAAAGTTCTGGTTCAGGGGATAACAGGTAGAGACGGCTCTTTCCATACCAAACTCATGTTGGATTACGGAACAAAGATACTTGCGGGGGTTACACCGGGTAAGGGTGGCCAGAAGGTGCATGGTGTGCCTGTTTATAATACGGTTAAGGAGGCCGTTAAGGAACACGGAGTAGATACCAGTATAATTTTCGTTCCGGCGAGGTTCGCAGCAGACGCTATTATGGAAGCTGCGGATTCTGGAATAAAGTTGATAGTTGTGATAACGGAAGGTATTCCCGTCAAGGATGTGATTGAAGCGAAGGAATTCGCTGAAAGTAAGGGTGCGAGGATAATAGGACCGAACTGTCCCGGAATAATAACCCCCGGGCAATCCAAGGTGGGAATACTTCCTGCGCACATATTCAAACCGGGTAAGATAGGTGTGGTTTCTAGGAGTGGGACATTAACTTATGAAATCGTATCCCATTTGACCAACAATGGGTTCGGACAGAGTACGGCCATAGGGATAGGCGGGGATCCAGTTATAGGTACGAAGTTCGTTGATGTTTTGAGGATGTTTAAAGAGGATCCGGATACGGAGGGGGTGGTTTTGATAGGGGAGATAGGTGGAACGGATGAGCAGGATGCGGCAGAATATATAAGTAAGGAGTTCAATAAACCCGTCGTAGCGTTTATAGCCGGAAGGACCGCTCCGAAGGAGAAAAGGATGGGACATGCGGGAGCGATAATTATGGGTTCCGAGGGAACTTATGATGAAAAGAGGAAGAAATTTGAGGAGGTAGGCGTTCGCGTTGCAGATTTGCCCGAGGATATACCTAAGATATTAAAGGAGATACTTAAATAATGCCAAAACTTGGGAAGTTCTTTTATGTGGAGAAAGGTGAAGGAGAGAAGGGAGAGGTTGTATTCATACATGGTGCGGGAGGGAACCACCAATCGTGGGCTTATCAGATAAAGGAGCCTGCGGAAGGATTCCGCTTCATAGTTCTGGATCTACCGGGTCATGGTAGGTCAGAAGGTGAAACTTACAACTCGGCCGAAGGATATGCAAACGAGGTCGTGGAGTTCATTGAAGAAAGGAAGTTGAACAACATAGTTTCCCTCGTTGGTCATTCCTTGGGTGGATGCATAGCGGTATGGATGTATTTGAAGGGTATTACTGCAAGATCCTTGGTGCTCGTATCGTCCGGTTTGAAGCTCTGGGGTGCAAGGAAATTGAGTAGGCCCATTGATAAGAATAGCGCGTGTGATAATTTATTTTTTGATTGGAAGCTCAGGGTTCAATGTAAAAAAGGAAATATAGGGCTGTTCAATCAGGAATTTGAAGATCTGAATAAGGATCTGGAAGCCGCTCAGAACTGTGATCTGAGGAAGTTCGCCGATAAAATAGATGTTCCCGTATTGCTGATTTACGGTTATTATGATAGGATGTTTCCCAGATGGGCGGTTGAGGAAACCTATTATCTGCTTAAAAACGCCCGTATGGTCGGCGTTGAATCTTCCCACATGCCTATGATAGAGAGACCAAAGGAATTCAACAGGTATCTCGCCGAGTTTTTGGAAAGTTTGGCATAGGTGGGGTTAATGAGGGAAAGATATTGGGAAATCAAAGAAAGATTTGAGGAGTTGGAAAAGAAACTCTCCTACCCCGATAAACTCGGGAGTGAGTTTCAAAAGATATTGGAAGAATACAGGAGTTTGAAGCCAACATACGAACTCATAGAGGAACTAAGAAAAACCGAGGAGGATATAGAGGTTTTGGAAACACTTCTTAAAGAGAGTCCTGATCCGGAGTTGGAGGATGAGCTTGAGAGGTTAAAGGAGAGATCCTCAAAACTTGACGAGAGAATACTGTTAAATCTCGTTCCAAAGTCTCCCGAAGATAAAGGAAATGCTATACTTGAAATTAGGGCGGGAGTTGGTGGCGAAGAGGCGGCACTATTTGCCAAGGATTTGGCGAGGATGTATATCAGATTCGCCGAAAGAAAGGGTTGGAAGGTATCAATCGTGGATTTTACGGAGAGCGATCTGGGAGGATATAAAGAGATAATAATGTTGATTGAGGGAAAGGGCGCCTATGGACTCTTGAAGTTTGAGGGGGGAATACACAGGGTGCAGAGGATACCTATAACGGAATCCTCTGGAAGGATACACACTTCCGCCGCATCGGTTGCCGTACTTCCTGAGATGGAAGATGTTAAAGTTCATATAAACCCTGAGGATTTGAAGATAGAAACTTTCCGCGCCGGTGGAGCGGGGGGTCAGCATGTGAATAGAACGGAATCCGCTGTAAGGATAACCCATATACCCACTGGTATAACCGTTATATGTCAGGATGAAAGATCCCAACATCAAAACAGGGCCAAGGCGTTAAGAATCCTGAGGGCAAGATTGAAGGAGTATTATGAGAGCTTACAGGAGGAGAAGGTTAAAACTATCAGGAGAACTTATGTTGGGAGTGGTGACCGCAGCGAGAAGATTCGCACCTACAACTTTCCCCAAAACCGTATTACGGATCACAGAATAAATTTTACGGTTTATAACCTTGAAGAGGTTATGGATGGGTATCTTGATGATATAATAAACGCTTTGGTTGAGGCGGATTTGAAAGTAAGATTGAAAGAACTCGGTATCAGTTAAAAAGTTAAAGAGTTTTGATTTTTATTACTAAAATCAACATAAAAACACCCATTATTATAGCGAGTACGCCAAGAATCAAATTTCCTGTTATCAAACCCAAGAGACTTGCCCCAAGGGTTCCGAGTATGGTGAATGTTATAGCCATCCTTTTTGCGCTCTTTGGCATAGCCTTGTGCTTTTCCCATAATTGTATATGCTTTCCTATATATGGCAGCTCTAATAATTTTTTGTAAAGGAATTTTGAGCTTCTCGCATAAAAATACGCTGCTATGATAAAGAATATGGTTGAAGGCATAATGGGAAGGATAGCCCCCAATATCCCTAAGAAAACGAAGAATGTTCCCAAAAAAATATACAAAGGTTTCAAAATTCGGAAAAATCTTTAAATAATTTCCAGGTGCTGCTCTTTCTATCGTTTATGGATTTTATCCTTTTCCCACCTTCATGTGTTGCAGCTATAAAGAATATCTCCTCTGGATACTCCTGTTCAAATGAGAATTCCTTTGCAAAGTTGGTCGTGTATCTTCCAGATACAAATTTTTCACTCTCCAAAACTTTTAGCAAATAAGGAATATTTGTTCTTACCCCAAAGATTTTATACTCGTTTAATGCTCGCAATAATCTCTTCCTAGCCTCTTCTCTGGTGTTTCCATAGGATATAACCTTGGATAGAAGAGGGTCATAGAATATAGGGACATGAAAGCCCGCATATATACCGCTATCAACCCTTATAAATGGTCCCATAGGTTCATACAAAAACTCTATCTTTCCGCTTGAAGGAGAAAAATCTTCATAAGGATCCTCAGCATTTATTCTCGCTTCAATTGAAAAACCCTTGAACTCCAAGTTATCCAGTTTGAGTTTCTCACCTAATGCTACCGATATTTGCAATTTGACCAAGTCCAAACCCGTTCTGAATTCGGTGACTGGATGCTCCACCTGTAATCTCGCGTTCATTTCAAGAAAATAAAACTTTCCCCTATCCTCATCGTACAAAAACTCTACGGTTCCAGCATTGTTATATCCTATACCCTTAGCGAACTCTATCGCGGCTTCCATCATATCATTACGGGTTTTTTCATCTATTATCGGTGATGGCGATTCTTCTATGAATTTTTGGTGCCTTCTCTGCAAAGAACACTCCCTTTCACCTAACGCATAGATATTCCCATAGTTATCTCCTATTATTTGAACCTCAACATGATGGGGGTTTAAAACCAACCTTTCAAGGTACAATCTACCATCACCAAATGCCGATAAAGCCTCTCTTGAAGCCAACGGAAATAGTTCAAGCAGTTCCTCCTCATTATTGACTATCCTCATACCTTTACCTCCACCTCCTGCGGCGGCTTTGATCATCAAAGGATAACCAACACTCCTGGCCAGTTCAATGGCTATTCTTACATCATCAATGGCATCCGTACCTTCAAGGAGAGGAATTCCCAATTTGGCTGCCACCTTTCTGGCTTCAACCTTATCACCCGCCAATTTCATACTCTCAGGCTCAGGACCTATAAATATTAATCCATGTCTTTCCACTTCAACCGCGAATTCGGGTCTTTCCGATAAAAATCCGTATCCAGGATGAATCATCTTTGCACCCGTTTTCCTAGCCGCCCAGAGAATTTTCCCAATATCCAGATAGCTCGTTTGCGGAGTATCCCCACCTATCTCAATCGCAAAATCCGCGTTTATAACATGTAGGGATCTTCTATCCGGCTCCGAAAACACCGCCACGGATTCAAAACCTATGTCTCTCAATGTTCTTTCAATTCTTACGGCAATCTCACCTCTGTTGGCTATAAGAACCCTCATTGTTAAATATTCTAAGGTTGTAGAAGTCCAGAGTTATAAACTTCCGTAAGACTGCAAGACCTTATCCCCATTCAACCAAAGGGCTTAGAAGGGAAGGGAGGGTCTATAAGCAGGGATTGGAGCAGATAAACCTTGTGGATTTCGGACTGAGGTTTGAGGAGAGGCGGACTACCACCCCAGAAGACCTACCCGATGACTTTGTAATAGTCCTTACATAGCCTTTGACCTGAAAAGGAAAGTGGAAGGTGCTAAGCAGGTATTTGTAGGAAGGTAGCGAGGGTAAGGGTGAGAGATTGAATATGGCAAGAGGTGGCTTGTGGAGAGATTCTTTTTAATGTTTAAGCGATGGTTTGGAGGGTGTGTATGGAAAGGCGTGTGGAAAGGATAGATACTTGGGTTAGAAAGAATCTAGCTGTACTTGACAAGAGTGTCAATATCATACATAATTAAATAGTCGTCCTGAATGAAAGGTTAGTTTGACAGGGTGGAGGGAGAGGGGTCCTTTGGGGCTTAACCCCCTTCACCCAAGGGGCTTAAAGTAGAAGGGGGAAAGGAGGTAAAGGAATGATAATACTTATGCTAAGCGCAAATCCTTATTTAACTCCTCAGGAAAGGGAAATTCTTCAACTTTGGGAAAAAGCCCTAGAAATGCGAAAAAAACTCACAAAACCTTTTAGCATTCCAAGAGCGGATGAAGATGATAATAATCCAAACTATGAGCAAGATGCTTGTTCAGCGAATTGTAGAAAGGGTTCTTGTTCGGTTTCATGTTATGGAACGGTGGTTTGTGGATGTACCTCAGCTGGCGAACCTGTTTGCATGTGTTTAGATTCAGATATAATCCCTACGAGTAATAAGTATGGGCATAACAAAAGGCTTCAAAAGGCAAATGAACCTTTAACAATTTCATCCACGATAGGAGGGTTGAAGGTTAGGGCGTTTTCCAAAGATAAGCCTATAAGTGTAGAGGTATGGGATGTATCTGGTCGTAGGATTGGGAGGTATTGGGTTAGGGGTGAAAGGACGATTAACTTGAAACCTGGGATA
This sequence comes from Caldifarciminota bacterium, assembly GCA_015492295.1. Classification (GTDB taxonomy): domain Bacteria; phylum Hydrothermota; class Hydrothermia; order LBFQ01; family LBFQ01; genus Caldipriscus. The sequence goes on along the minus strand of WGFI01000048.1, from coordinate 4,236 downwards.
TATTTTGTAAGAGCCTTAGGTAAGGTTCGCAAGGTAATAGTTAAATAAAATCAAAGATTCCTCTCCCTCCACCTTGATCGTTTTATCTACAGTTTTTCTCCTGTGCGTTTTCTTCAACTATCAACCCGCGTTAGAATATAAAGTAAGATGACCCTACTTGACAAGGGGGTCGATTTCAGACATAATTGAATGGTTGCACTAAATGACAGGTGAGTCTGACAGGGTGGAGGGAGAGATTAAGGTTTAATCATAAGTTTTGAAAAATTTTGCCTTGGAGGGTTTGATCCTGGCTCAGGGCTAACGCTGGCAGCGTGCCTTAGCCATGCAAGTCGAGCGGGGAAGTCTCCTTCGGGAGGCTTCCTAGCGGCGGACGGCGGAGTAATACACGACTAACCTGCCCCGGAGAGGGGGACAACCCGGGGAAACCTGGGCTAATCCCCCATACGCTCCCTCTGGGGCATCCCGGAGGGAGGAAAGGGTAGTAGGGGGAAACTCCTACTACTCGCTCTGGGAGGGGGTCGTGGCCCATCAGGTAGTTGGTGGGGTAACGGCCCACCAAGCCTATGACGGGTAGCCGGCGTGAGAGCGCGGCCGGCCCGAGGGGCACTGAGACACGGGCCCCACTCCTACGGGAGGCAGCAGGCTGGAAATGTGGGCAATGGGGGAAACCCTGACCCCGCGACGCTGCGTGCGGGAAGAAGCCCTTCGGGGTGTAAACCGCTTTTGTGGGGGACGAAGTTCTGACGGTACCCCACGAATAAGCCACGGCTAACCTCGTGCCAGCAGCCGCGGTAAGACGGGGGTGGCAAGCGTTGCCCGGAATCACTGGGCTTAAAGGGGGCGTAGGCGGCCGAGTGTGTCGGGTGTGTAATCCACCGGCTCAACCGGTGGGCTGCACCCGAAACTACTCGGCTAGAGGGCGCCAGAGGGAGGCGGAACTCCTGGTGTAGCGGTGAAATGCGTAGATATCAGGGGGAACACCGGAGGCGAAGGCGGCCTCCTGGGGCGCTCCTGACGCTGAGGCCCGAAGGCTGGGGGAGCAAAGGGGATTAGATACCCCCGTAGTCCCAGCAGTAAACGATGTGGGCTAGCCGTCTGGCGCCTTCGGGCGCTGGGTGGCGAAGGGAAACCGTTAAGCCCACCGCCTGGGGAGTACGCCCGCAAGGGTGAAACTCAAAGGAATAGACGGGAGCCCGCACAAGCGGCGGAGCGCGTGGCTTAATTCGATGCTGACCGAAGAACCTCACCCGGGCTTGACATCCCGCCGTCAAGCCTGGCCGAAAGGTCAGGTGAGCCTACCTTCGGGTAGGCAGGCGGGACAGGAGCTGCACGGCTGTCGTCAGCTCGTGTCGTGAGATGTTGGGTTAAGTCCCGCAACGAGCGCAACCCCTGCCCCTAGTTGCCAGCGGGCCGTGCACACTGGTGCACGGTGCCGGGGACTCTAGGGGGACTGCCGGCGAAGAGCCGGAGGAAGGAGGGGACGACGTCAAGTCCGTGTGGCCTTTATGCCCGGGGCTGCACACGCGCTACAATGGGCGGTACAGAGGGATGCGACCCCGCGAGGGGGAGCAAATCCCTAAAACCGCCCCCAGTTCGGATTGCAGGCTGCAACCCGCCTGCATGAAGGTGGAGTCGCTAGTAATCACCTATCAGCTATGGGGTGGTGAATACGTTCCCGGGCTCTGTACTCACCGCCCGTCACGCCATGGGAGCCGGGGGCACCTGAAGCCCCACCGAGGGTGGGGTGAAGGTGAACTCGGTGACTGGGGCGAAGTCGTAACAAGGTAGCCGTACGGGAACGTGCGGCTGGAACACCTCCTTTTCTTTCCTTCTTATATCTCTCCCTTCACTCTGTCAGACTCTTTTATTTTTTCTTCCATAAAATATTCTTCCTGTGAGAGTGGAATATACGGATGTTGAAAAGTTATTTGATGAATCTGTTCATGATTATGAGAGATTTTATTCTCAAAGTGCTGTAAATAAGAGGTTAAGAAATATTATTTGGAATGAAATTGATAAGATTTTTAAACCCGGCGATATTGTTTTGGACATAGGATGTGGCACAGGTATAGATACCTTACATATGGCTGAACGTGGTATAAAGGTAGTGGCTGCTGATATTTCTTCAAAAATGCTAATATGTACATATAAGAAAGTAAGATTAAAAGGTTTAACCGATTATGTGGAAATATTAAAGTTGGGAACGGCAGATTTGCATTGTTTAATAAACAAGAGAAGATTTAACGGAATTTTAGCAAATTTTGGTGTATTCAATCTTGAGCCTGATTTAAAATCCCTTTCAAGAAACTTATATGAATTATTAACGGATAAAGGAATAGTTGTAGCGAATATAGTGAATAAATGTTGCGTTATTGAAATGATATATTTTGCTATGAAAAGGAGATTTAAAGATATTTTTAGAAGGTTTGAAGATAATTTTGTGTTTAACATAAAAGGAGAAAGGATATTCTCACGAGCATATACTCCTTGGGAATTTTATAGGTATTTTAAGGGATATTTTAAAGTTAAAAAGATGATAGGTTTAAATATTTTGATTCCTCCACACAATTTGGAGCATATATACGCTAAATATAGAAAACTATTCCATATAGCCGATGGTTTAGAGAGAATTATGAGGATAAGTTTTTTATTTCAGCAGATAGGTGATATGTTTCTATTAGTTCTTGAAAAGAAAAATAATCGTTTTTCAGCCTTATAATATCTGGTGCTATGATGTGGATTATAAGCTTTGTGTGGATAGATGCCGATTGGTTGCATACATACATAACAAAAAAGAAGGGCCATGCTATAATAATAGATGTAAGGACACCTGCTGAGCATAATATGGGCTTCATACCGGGAACTCATAAGCTCATACCCCATACTCAGTTAGCCAGAAGATTAAAAGAGATAAAGGCTGATCCCTCAAAAGATACGGTGATAGTTTATTGTCGCTCTGGAAACAGATCAACCATAGCGGCTAAGATATTGGAATCAAAAGGGTTTAAGCATGTTCTTAATCTCAAAGGAGGTATAATCGCGTGGAAAAAGAGGGGTTATAAACTGGTAAAACCTAAGGGGAGGTGATAAATATGAAGTGCAATATGGGTAAGGTTGATAGAATAATAAGGATAGTGATCGGGATATTGCTAATAGCGGGCTTATTCTTCGTAAGCGGCACACTTTTAAAGGCTATTCTTGGAATCATAGGTTTGGTTATGATACTGACTGCTGCTACGGGTTTCTGTCCTCTTTATGTTCCGTTTGGAATATCAACCTGCAAGACAGAAAAATAGATAACCGAAGTTTTTCATCCTTTCAACCGTTCTTTCAGAAACTTTCAAGAAAGTCCCAATCTTATGAATTTTGAATCCTCCCTTCTCAATAATGTAGGTTTCGTTTCCTTCTTATTTATCCATAACCTTCGGTTGCCTTTCAACATCATAACCCGCTTCCTTTACATATTCCTTCAGGATCTATTTTGGGACAACTTTTGGCTTCAACTATTCGGGTGATTAGCTCGCTTTTATCCTTTATACCGTTTTGGAATTGCAAAGATATTAAGGCGTTGTTTTATTGCTACTTGCTTGTATCTCTGCCCCCGAAACCGATAGATGCTCGTTGATTACTTCGGATAGGTGTATAATATAACTTCTTCATATGTTCGGAACTTGTCCCATTTCCCTCCTTTCTATTTTTTCATATCTTCATCCACTTTAAAATCTCAGGTTGATAATTTTTGGTGCGCTAGTTTATTTACTCACACCTTCGGAGGATAAGATACAGCATTTGGCAGCAGGTTTTGGTGCATTTGCTTCATCCTATTATCTGAGTCATAACCCACGAATATCCATAAGCATCTCCTTTACTATTTCCGCTAGTAAAGAGATTTACGATAAATATTCCGGTAAAGGCAAACCCGAAATTGGAGATTTGTTATTTTCAATACTTGGTGGGATATTGGGTTATGCTATCATAGTGAGATGATTGTGCCGTTTAACGAAGAAGGTTATTCTACTAAGGTTTCAACCCCACTTGACAAGGGGGTCAATTTCAGACATAATTGAGTGGTTGCGCAGAATGATAGGTGAGTCTGACAGGGTGGAGGGAGAGGGGTCCTTTGGGGCTTAACCCCCTTCACCCAAAGGGCTTAAAGTAGAAGGGGGAAAGGAGGTAAAGGGATGATTTTAGTTTTGTCCTTTGCAACCTCCTACTTGGTATGTGGGGATTATCCTT
>WGFI01000047.1 GCA_015492295.1 Caldifarciminota bacterium | reverse complement strand
TTAAGGTGAGGGGAGGGAATGTGTTTGGGAAGTTTAGGAGGAATGGGATACACATATTCAGGTTTTCGTTGCCCGCTGAGGTTTATGAGCGTAGGGGTGTTGAGAGTTCTGAGTGTGAGTTTTATTATGATGTATCGGGAAGGAGGGTTGTGCCTTCCAAAAGGGGCATCTACTTCTGCGTAGGAAAATACAAGGCTAAGAAAATCATAATCAGATGAATCATCCTTTGATCTCCAAAACTTTCGGCTTTGACGAGAATATATCTATTCCATCTTTATCCTTAACTATCTCGGCATATACATAGGTCCTTCCAGTCCATGTTAAACTCAACCAAAACGACAAACATACGATAAGAAAAACAACGAACCACACCGAAAAGATAACGGAGAATATATATGTTGTTGGAGATGGAACGGGTTGCGTATGCTCAACGAAAAATTCCGGTGGAATTATTAAGGAGAAATATTTGGAAAGCGCAGGATGGAGCTGAGGGAAAGATATCAAATCCAGGTTGGGATAGAATACGAACTTGAACCTCGGAAGGAAGAAGGTTATAAGCTTAGCCGATAGGAGTATAGATTCAAAGACCAAATATGTGAATAAGGAGAATGAGAGCAGCTTTATAAGGAAGCTGACAATTTCAAAAAATGCAAACTTGAAGAACCTTTCATTGAATATACTGAAACCCTCGTAAAATATATCAAATGTATCGCCCTCCAAAGATGTGGCAACTATAGGACCTACTATGATTCCTATGAAAAATCCTATACACATATATAAGAACAGCAAGGAGAGCGTAGCAAGGAAGGGGAAGGTTAGTATAATCAGTACGATGTCCAGATAGAAAGCCTGAGGAATCCTGCCTATTACGGATATTAACCCATGAATCACTGCGACTATAACGAAACTAAGGAGAAGTGTCAGAATCGTTGTAAATGCGAGTCCGGATTTCTTAAATGACTCCTTTAAAGCATCCTTCAAAGGATAGAATGGATCCCCCCTCTCACTTTCTATCACAAGTCTTGAAACACCTATGCCTGCGGAAAAATAAGAGTATATTATTGAATAAACCGCCAGAAACCAGATGACCTTGGAATAGAGGTTGAACTTACTCCAATCGGCATAAAGAACGAACTTCCCCCCTCTTTCCGCTATGTACTCCGGAAAAGTTTTCGCCCATATAGGTATGGGGAAGAGGCCGTGTATCTCCCAAACCCTGTGAATATCAAGAGCGGAAAGATAATAGGATAGATAGGTTAGGAGTGAGTAAGATGCCAAACCTATACTGAGAAATACGAAACTCACAGCCAATTTTTTGAATGTTAAGGCGGATATGGGATATTGTAAAATCCTTTTCATTCCTCCGCCTTCACTAGAAGGTGATAAAGGACGGCCATGCGAACCGCAACCCCGTTTCTAACCTGATCCAAAATCATGGTATTTTCCCTTCGCATAACCTCCCAATCCATCTCCACACCCCAATTTACGGGTCCAGGGTGTAATATCAGGGTTCTTTCGGGTATCCTCTTCAACCTTTCGGAGGTTATTCCCCAGAATTCTCTGTATTCCCTTATTGAAGGTATATAACTTGCCTCCATTCTCTCCTTCTGAATCCTCAAAACCATAATAACATCAACCTTGTCCAAGTAATCATCAAGTTCAACTATCTTCGCCCCTAAGCGGCTAAACTCCTCAGGAACCAAGGTGGGAGGACCGGAAAACAACACCTCACTACCAAACTTCTTCCACAGAAATAGATTTGATCTCGCAACCCTTGAATGGAGTATATCTCCGACTATAAGTATCTTCAAGTTTTCAAGTTTCCCGAGTTTCTGTTTTACTGTAAAAGCGTCCAACAGCGCCTGTGTAGGGTGCTCATGCGCACCATCTCCGGCGTTTATAACGCTCGCGTTTATATGCTTGGCTATAAAATGCGGAGTTCCTGGCGAGGGGCTTCTAACTATCACGGCATCCAATTCCATGGAGTTGAGGTTCAAGATCGTATCAAGTAATGTCTCCCCTTTTTGCATTGAGGACTTCCCCGGAGAGAAATTCACAGTATCCGCTGAAAGTCTCTTGGCCGCCAACTCAAAGGATATTTGCGTTCTCGTTGAAGGTTCAAGGAACATAAATAGGATGGTTTTACCTTTTAAAGTTGGGAGCTTCTTTGAGGGTTGATCCAAAACTTTGAGAAAGATCTCCGAAGTATTTAGAACCTTTAACAGAAATCCCACATCGGCACTTTCAATGTCCAAAAGATGTTTCATTTTATTGGAAGGTATTCTAAGGATGAACATAAATCTTTCAACCTTAAAATCCTTACTCATGCAAGAGAGGAAATCCGTAAAGGAGATAAAGATCACATTGACACAGGAAGATTTTAGCAGGTATGAGGATGAGGTTGCTAAAAGGATAGCGAAACGGGTTCGTATCCACGGTTTCAGACCCGGCAAGGCTCCCTTGGATGTGGTTAAAAGGATGTACGGTGAGAGAATAATGGAGGAAGCAGTTGAGAGAGCTCTGAATGAAAAGGTGAATGAAGTCGTGGAAAATAACAACTGGAAGCTGATAACGCCACCGCGCGTTAAGGCTCATGATCGCAAGGATGGGGATCATGAATTTACGGTGGAATTTGAGATTATACCGGATTTCAATCTTCCCGATCTGACCTCAATAACGGTGAAAAAGAGGATAAAGAGAGTTACGGATTCGGATGTGGATGAGAGGATAAACGAATACAAAGAGAACAACGCTCAACTCAAAGCCGTGAATAGGGAGATAAAAGAAGGTGATATGGTGCTGGCTCAGTATATATTCAAAAGTAAAGATGGGAAGGAGGAGGGACCGAAGAGGGCGAGGATATTTGTAAAATCCGATGAGCTTGACGAAGAACTTTACAACGCCTTGATAGGAAAGAAGGCGGGTGATCAGATAACCTTGGAAACCGAAGATGGCGCAGAAATCTATAAGATTCAGAATGTTTATGAAAAGATATATCCTTCGGATGATGAGATAGCGGAGCTTCTCGGATATACCTCGGTTGATGAGATGAGGGAGAAGATAAGGCAGCAGTTGGTGGAGGAATACAACGAGATGGCTGAGGCGGAATTGGAGAATAACATAATAAACGAGATATACAAACTTTCGCCGTTTGATCCACCTCCAACCTTAGTTTCGGAGATATACAAGGATGTGAAGAGACAATTGGTGGGTAAGGTATCCCCCGAGGAATTGGAAAAGACCGCCCAGAATCTCGCCGTATTCAGAGCCATTACGGAGATAATACTTCTTAAACTGATAGAGGAGAAGAACATTGATGTATCGGAGGAAGATATAGAGGAGTATCTGAAAGAAGAAGGGCACAGCGATCCGAAAGGCTTCATCAGAAATGCTAAGAGGAGAAACAAGTTAAACGAACTGAAATCGCGCTATATCATAAGGAAGGCCTTTGATTATATAAAGAACCTCGTGAAGGTGGAACCGGAGTTCGTATCATGAGAAGGAAATTCTCTCAATACATACCTTATGTTATAGAGCAGGAAGGAAGATACGAGAGGGCGTATGACATATATTCAAGGCTGTTAAAGGATAGGATCATCTTCCTAACTACGCCCATAGACGACCATGTCGCCGGTTTGATAGTGGCGCAGATGCTCTTCCTTGAAACTCAGGATCCCGAGAAGGAGATATACTTTTATATAAACTCCCCAGGTGGATATGTGACAGCAGGCTTGGCTATATACGATACCATGCAGTATATAAAACCCCCGGTTGTAACCGTATGCGTCGGTATGGCCGCGTCCATGGCCGCCGTGCTTTTAGCGGGTGGTCATAAAGGTAAAAGGCTCATACTTCCTCATTCAAGGGTCATGATACATCAGCCTTGGGGAGGGGCGCAGGGACAAGCGACGGACATAGAGATAGAGGCCAAAGAGATAAGCAGGTTAAAGAAGATGTTGAACGAGATTCTATCAAAGCATACGGGACAACCTCTGAGGAAGATAGAGAGGGATACGGATCGTAATTTCTACATGTCAGCGGAGGAGGCCGTGAAATACGGAATAGTTGATAAGATTGTGGAACTGAGAAAGGACCTATGGGCAAAAGGATAAGGTGCTCTTTCTGCGGTCAGTTCGTTGAACCGGGAAGGTATTTCAGCGGAAACGCCGCGACTATATGCTATAACTGTATAGAAACCGCATTCTACCTAATAGAGGAACAGCTCATAGAGGAGAGAGAAAATTATAACTATATACCTCTTCCCACACCCTCCGAGATAAAGTCCTACCTTGACAAGTACATAATAGGACAGGAACACGCCAAGAAGGTCATATCCGTTGCCGTCTATAACCATTACAAACGCATATCCTTAAAGCACAAGTATCCGAATATGGAAAAGGCAAACATACTCCTTATAGGTCCTACGGGTTCCGGAAAGACGCTTATGGCGAAGACCTTGGCGAAGTTCCTTCATGTTCCCTTTGCCATATATGATGCAACGCCTTTAACGGAAGCGGGATATGTAGGTGAAGATGTGGAGAATGTGATACTCAGGTTGGTTCAGAATGCGAATTATGATATAAGCAAAGCGGAAAGGGGTATAGTATTTCTTGATGAGGTTGATAAGCTCGCCCGTAAGACGGAAGGCCCATCAATAACCAGGGATGTATCGGGGGAGGGTGTTCAGCAGGCGCTATTGAAGATCATAGAGGGTACGATAGCGAATGTGCCACCTCAGGGAGGGAGAAAGCATCCTGAGCAGGCGTTCATAAAGGTGGATACCACGGATATACTCTTTATATTCGGTGGGGCGTTTGAGGGCCTTGAAAAGATAGTTAAACGGAGACTCGGAAAAAAAAGCATAGGATTCAAAATTGAGGAGAAAGAGGATAACATAGACGATGAAAATTACGAGGTGTTGAAGCATACGACACCAGAAGATCTAATAAAGTTCGGACTTATACCCGAATTCGTAGGAAGGATACCGATAATAGTTCCCTTGCACGCTTTGAACGAGGAGCATCTCGTGGAGATTCTCACGAAGCCCAAGAACGCCTTAATAAAGCAGTTTCAGATAATATTTGAGGCCGAAAATGTAAAGCTTGAATTCGCATCGGGCGCTTATAGGACGATAGCTAGAAAGGCTTTGCAGCGAGGTACAGGTGCGAGGGGTTTAAGGAGTATAATTGAGGAAACCCTTATGGATGTTATGTTTGAACTTCCGAGTATAAGGGATAAGGTTGAGAGCGTATTCGTGGATGAGAATTTGAAGGTGGTCCTTGTGCCAAGGAAAAGGAAAAGGAGTGCTTAAACATGCTTGTGAAGGTTTTAAGGGCGAAGATCCATTGGGCGAGAGTGACCGGAAAGGATTTGAATTACGAGGGAAGCATAGTTTTGAGTAGGGATATAATATCGGAGGTGGGAATACTTCCCTATGAGAGCGTCCTTATAATAAATGTTGAAACTGGCGCCAGATTTGAGACCTATGTTATACCAACGGATGAAAAGGGTGTGGTTCAGCTGAACGGTGGAACCGCAAGGCTCGTTGAGGTTGGGGATAGATTGATAATCATGGCTTTCGCCTGGGAAAAGATTGACGAGGCGGAATCTATAAAACCCAAGATAATCGTACTGAACGAAAATAACGAGATCGTTCGTTAAACATTTTTTCCTTTACGCGCTCGCATTCCTTGTACTGAGCTATTCTTTGTTTTTCCCTCCCGTTGGACACCATGACCAATCCCTATCCTTAATACATCTTCAAGCGAAGGGATGGCTCGTATATAACTCCCATCCCCATACCTTACCCCTTATTACCAAACTGATTTATGGGTTGTTCGGCGAGAATTATGTATTCATAAGGTTTTTAACCCTATGCTTCTCATCCCTCATTCCTTTATCGTGCTATACGATCGGAGGTTCCTTACCCTATTTTCTGTGTTTAACATCCCCGATGTTTCTCATATATGGAAAGTCCCCCCTCTATTCAACATTCGGGATGTCCCTCGGGATATTCGCGTTATCCCTGTATATAAAAAGGCGGATGGCGATGGCGAACATCCTTGCAAGTTTATCCTTAGCGGTTGATTGGACATCCTTACCCCTAAGCGCACCGGTACTGTTCGGAACCATAAAGGAAAGGAAGTTTAGGATGCTATTTCCCTACGCTTTAACACTGGTAGTTTATGTTTTCTGGCTGAAATCTTTCCTCGGATCTGCATCTTATGAATTATCCCAAAGATTCCCCGACATCTGGGATATACTTGGCGTGGCACCTTTGAGTTTTATTCGCATCGTCATATTCGGAGGCCCATGCTTTATACCGATAATCTTCAAACCCCGTACTCTCTTTGATGATACATTTAAATCCTACCTGGGCATTCAGATGCTCTTCCTGCTATTATGGGCCGATTTCTATATAAACCATGTGCCCTACCTCTTCAACTTTCTACCCTTTCTATCCTTGATCTCAGCGAACATAATAAAGAATATCCGTCATAAGCCCATACTCATGATAACTGGAATGCTCTATTCAATGGCCCTCCTTTGGGTGATGCTTTACCCATACAGGATATTTTACCGAAGCAAGGCTCATTGTGT
>WGFI01000046.1 GCA_015492295.1 Caldifarciminota bacterium | reverse complement strand
TTCCACCTCCACCCTCACCGGGGGCAGTACTCTTTTTACAACCGAAACCCAGTACTACCGCTAAAACGACCAACGAAACTACACTTAACCTTTTCATGATAGAGAGTATTATAAGGTTGAAACAGGTTTCAATAAAACACCCGTAGAATATCAGGAAATGGCGATAAGGTACATATATATGCACACTTTTGATAAAAAGGGATTTGTACCTTGGGAGGAAGCCACCATACATGTTCTCTCGCATGTCATACACTATGGAAGCGGAGTATTTGAAGGTATAAGGGGATACAGAACTAAGGAAGGTATAGCGATATTTCGGGGGAAGGATCACTATTTAAGGCTGATAAAATCCGCGAAGATATATCGTATGGAACTTCCGTTTGATGAGAATAAGTTTATGGAGATCACGAAGGAACTCATAAAGAAAAATGGACTCATGGAGACCTTGGACGAGGTGAAATCCTCTGGAAGGATGAAGAATCCATTCGTATATATAAGGCCTGTGGTTTTCAGAGGATATATATCCGAAGAGTACGATGATCCCGTTATACAACCACCGTTGGGTGTAAATCCTCTAAAAAATCCGACGGAATTTTTCATAGCGGCCTTCCTATGGGATGATTACTTGGGTGAAAAAGCCATAAGGGAAGGCGCGGATATAATTACCTCCTCTTGGTCAAGGCTGGCTCCCAACACCATACCCACATTCGCCAAAGGTGTAGCGAACTACGCCAATGCTCAACTCGCGAAGATGGAAGCCGAGCTGACGATCGTGGCGGGTTCTTATGAGGAGAAACTCAGGTTAAAGAAGGCTTTTGAGAATGGTGAGAAGGCATCCCTTGAAGATGTCAGATTCCCGGTTGAGAGTATCCAACTGAACTCCGAAGGTTATGTTTCGGAGGGTGCGGGTGAGAATGTTTTCGTTGTGAAGTATGAAGGGAGCAAAGCGAGGATATACACCCCACCTCTATACGCTTCCATATTGCCCGGGATAACGAGAGATTCAATAATAACCATAGCCAGGGATCTAGGATACGATGTTGTGGAAACTGAGATACCCCGCGGTATGTTATACACCGCTGATGAGGTATTCTTTACGGGTACCGCGGCTGAGGTGACGCCGATAAGGAGTATAGATGGGATAGTGATCGGCAATGGAAAGCCGGGAGAGGTTACTTTGAAGATCAGGGAGGAGTACGTGGGTATAGCGAGAGGGGAGAGAGAGGATAGGTACGGATGGCTTGAATATATATGAGGGAGATAACCGAATTTAACTTTCGTAAGGTTTATGCCGTCTATCCAACTTCGGCTATAGTGGCGACCGCCTATGATGGTATAAACAAGGCCGTTATGAGCCTGGTTTGGCATACTCCTCTGTCCTTCAATCCCCCACTTTACGGTATATCGGTTTCCCCCCACAGATTCAGTCACGACATTTTCCTTAGAGCCAGAAGCTTCGCAGTTCATTATTTTCATCATAAGTACAGTGAATTCGTTGAGAAAGTTGGAACGACGAGCGGAAGAGATATAAACAAGTACGAGCAATTTAAGATTGAGCATTTCATATCCCCTCTGAACAACCCCATAATAAAATTCGCCTTTCTGGTTCTTGATTGTTATTATATTGAGCATCATATAATTGGTGATCATACGCTGATAGTTGGAGAAGTGAAGAGGATATACTATGATCCGAATTATGTCGTTGAGAGAGGCGAATATTTACTTTTGAAGGACAAATCCACAGTTTTGTACGCAGGAATGGGAGAATACATCACGACCGACGCATCCTCACTTGTAAGACTCAGAAGGTAGATTCTCTATAAAGGCTTTCGTATATCCAAAAACTCCTCATAACTCTTCTGAGATAGCTGCGAGTTTCATTGTAAGGCAATATATCAACGAATAGGTCATAATCCAACCTTTCGTATTCGTAATCGCACATCCATCTATTCAGAGCTTCCGAACCGGCGTTATAAGAAGCCAACGCCAATGGTTCGTAGGGAAAAATCTCCAAATATCTCTTGAAGACCCATGCTCCTATCCGCAAATTGTTTATAGGTTTGTAGGGATTTCTTATTCTTTGTTTAAATTTCTTACTAAACTTCCTCACTTTATCCGGCATTATCTGGGATAATCCCATGGCACCCGCGGGAGATCTCGCTTTGACCTTGAACCTGCTTTCCTCCCTTATAAGAGCCGCAAAAAGTAAAGGATCTATATCAAACTCCTTTGAAGCCGAATCTATCTCTTTGAGAAAGAGCTTTTTATTTAAAGGATAGGCTAATCTGCCCCACCACCTCGGTATCCCCTTGCTCTTATCCGCCATACGATAGATCTCGGCCAAAATCAGCGAGCCTTTATAAAAATTTCCCTTTTCTATCAATTCCTTGGCATATTTATATGCAGAAGGTATATTCATCAAATAAAACTTCTTAGCGTACCTGTACCCTGCGATCCTTTCAACCAATTTACCGATCTTGTAGAATTTAATATCACCCGCCGTATCCCATACATCTTCGTCCTTCCATACAGGTCTTAAACCGAGCCTTAAAGAATAATAACTTAAAGGATTTTCCTTCCAAAGAACTCTTATATATGCGCTGTCCCCCGTTATTTTGAACAACCAAAAAAGCGCCTGACTGTGGTGGAAATCCCCTTCTCTGGATCCTTTAAGAGCCTCATAAAAGTGATTATAAGCGTCCTCCAAGTACCCAAGGGCATAGGCTGATAAACCCAAGTATATCCAACCTTTCGGTGAAATCTCGCCGTCTATAAACCTACTCAATATATTGTAAAGTCTATACCTCAAAGGTCCCAAATCGGGTTTGGCGACCTCCGATGCCATTAGCCTGAAAGCCCTTTCCTTATCTCCTATTTTTGCCAGAGTTTTTAAATACACCTCTATGGAATCGTAATTCTCATCCGTTAAAACCTTCCGTAAGGGTTTTACTATGTACCTTCTGAGATACCATTTTGGTAATTTGAGCATCTCATCAAAGGTTAGTTCCGTATATTTACTTTTGGCTATAAGGTATAGTTTGTACTGCTTGGTATCGGTTGTATCGGCGTATTTTAATACACTATCGTACATCCTCTGGTTCAGATAGAGGTTGATCCTATCGTAATCGTTTAATTTTAGATTTAAACCTTTTAAGGCATAAGGGGTGTAAGGGTATTTTCTCACGAGTTTTAAAAGGTACGATGTATCTTTCGTCAGTTCGTATTTCATATTTAAAACCTCCGGTATCTCAGGACATAAGTCGTAATTTACTCTCTTTTTATGAACGGCTAAATATCTACACGATAATGTGCAAGGGGATGAGGGAGTTTCACACACATACTTTAAAAGTTTGTGCTCGCCCTTTCTGATCCTATCGTATAGTATAAATCCTTGAACCTCCGCGTAGATGAACATAAGGGGTTGGGATTATAAACCTGAAAGGTTTTTCCACCGTATAATACCACACTTATGAGGACGCAGCTCTTTGAACCATTCACTTTGGAACCTATAAGGTTTATAGATTCGGAAGGGAATCCAACATTTGAGTTCTCTTTGGAAGACATAGGTCTCACCGTTGAGGATCTCAAAAAGATATACTATTACATGGTTCTCGTAAGGAGGTTTGATGACAAAGGGATGATACTAACAAGATCCGGTAAAGCGGCGTTCTATGTTGAAGCTAAGGGTCAAGAGGCTGCTCAGGTGGCATCCGCCTACGCTTTTGAAGATAAAGATTGGATAATACCCGCTCACCGCGAACATGGGGTTTATCTGGTGAGGGGGTATCCCTTGGAGGAAATGTTCGCCCAGCTTATGGCGAGGGAGATGGATCCGAATAAGGGTAGGCAAATGCCTGCACACTGGGGAAAGAGGGAACTCAAAATCCTTACAATATCCTCACCTGTTGGAAACCAGATACCCCAGGCGGCGGGCATAGGTATGGCTATAAACTATCGTAAAACCGATGAGGTTGTAGGGGTTTATTTCGGCGATGGTGCAGCATCCCAAGGCGATTTCCATGTGGGTTTGAATTTTGCCGTTGTATTCAATACACCCGTCGTATTTATATGTCAGAACAATCAATGGGCCATATCCGTTCCGAGGAAAAGGCAGAATCCGGAGTTGCCAATAGCACACAGAGCGAAAGGTTATGGGATAGAAGGATTTTATGTTGATGGGAACGATCCTTTGGCGACCTATTCGGTCGTTAAATATGCCGTTGATAAGGCGAGAAATGGAGGAGGGCCAACTCTCATAGAGCTCCAAACTTACAGGTATGGAGCACATTCTACTGCCGATGATCCAAAGAGATACAGGGATGAAGAGGAGGTTGAGGTTTGGAAAAAACTCTGGGATCCCATAAAGAGAACCAGGATGTTCTTAGAAAAGAATGGATGGTGGAATGAAAAGGCGGAAGAGCTTTTGTGGAAGAGGGTTGAGGATGAGCTAAACAGGGCGATAGAGATCGCTGAAAACAGTCCCTTCCCCGGCCCCGAAACCACATTTGAAGATGTTTTCAGCTATATTCCCGACTTTCTCAAAGAGGAGATGGACGAACTTCTGGAAGAATGGAAAGAGAGAGAAAGACTCGGACTGGTAAAGAAGCACCATTAAGAGGATTCTTGTAATCAATTGGCAGGATTGGAAACACCCCTTAGGGGGTGGTGCCGAGGTTCATTTGAGAGAAATATTTAAAAGATTAGCGGATAATTGGGAAGTGCATATACTCTCCTGTTCGTTTAGGGGTTCTAAACCCTACGAGTATCTTGAAGGAATGCATATACATCGTGTGGGTGAAAGAAACACATTTAACTATTTCGTTCCTTTCAAATACAAAGAGTTGGAGAGGAGATACGATTTCTCTTTGGTTATAGAGGATTTGAACAAGCTTCCCTTTTACACGAATCTGTATTCAAAAAAGCCCAAATTAGCCATTCTCCATCACCTTTTCGGTAAAAGCATATTTGAAGAAACCAACTTTATCTTTGGAGCGTATGTTCTTCTATATGAAAGGAGCATACCGATATTTTACAAGAATATACCTTTCGTGGTGGTTTCAGAGAGTACGAAAGAGGAGCTCGTAAAGATGGGTTTTAAGGAGGAGAATATAAGCGTTATATACAACGGCATTGATACGGAGTTCTTTAAACCTTCCGAAAAATCTCCAACTCCTTTGGTGGTTTATATTAACCGTATAAGGAAGTATAAAAGGCCGGATCTGGCTTTAAAAGTTTTCAAGTTGGTTTCTGAGAGGGTTAAGGATGTTGAATTCGTGATAGTTGGGGATGGTCCTTATATGAAGGTCGTTAAGGAGATGGCGAGGGAACTGGGAATAGATGTTAAATTTACGGGTTTCGTTAGCGAGGAGGGAAAAGCGAGGATACTATCGTCCGCTTGGGTCCTAGTGAATACCTCCGCGAAGGAAGGTTGGGGATTGGTGAATATGGAAGCATTCGCATCTGGAACCCCCGTTGTGGGTTTTAGGGTGCATGGGGTGAAGGATTCCGTAAAGGACGGTTATAATGGTTTTCTTTCAGATTACGAGGATATATACGATATGAGTGAAAAGGTCGTTGAGATAATAGAAAACGAAAATCTGAGAAGGATGTTATCCAAAAACGCACGAAAATTCGCGGAAAAATATACATGGGATAATTCCGCCAAGGAGTTTGAAAAGGTGATAAAAGAATTAATCCAGGATTAAGGTTTCCCCTTCCTTTAAGAGTCTTATATCATCAAAGTGTTGGATGTAATCTCTCAATATGTCCTCTTTTGCACCATCGGAATAATGAATAAAATATAGTCTTTTGATTCCCGCTTTAAGTGCCAATTTTACCACCACATCTAAGGGTGTATGATCAGGATAAGGGCCAAACTCGTGTATGAGAACATTTAAGCCTTTATAAAATTCGTAATCTTCGAATCTTTCGCTTACATCCGTGGCATAACCCAATTTACCAAATTTAAAAGCATAGGAATGTGTAAATGAGGTATGATGACGCTTCTGGTATTCAACCTCCATATTTCCAATGTTAAACTTTCCAGACTCATAAAGAACAGGCCTGAATTCCACCCATTCTTCCCAACTTCCCCAATTGTAAGTGTTTTCCCACAAGATTTTTATAACTTCTATAACCCTAGGAGAAGACCAGAAAGTTATCCTCATATCCTTATCCATACACACTTTGAGAATGTACAGAGGCAAACCTAAGATATGATCCCCATGAGGATGGGTTATTATGATATGCTTAGGTTTAAGATTTAAGGAAAACAGTTTCGAAGGTACCGTTGGTCCGCAGTCTATCAATATATTATCGTTTATAACAATTGATGCATTCGTGTTATTGGTAAATGCACTCCCTACACCCAGAACCTTTACCTTCATGCTCCAGCAATTATACCGCCGAAATCTCCCTTAAAATGTACTCTTGCGGTTGGGAATAAAAACGCGGAACGAATTTTATTATATAACTCCCTTGGCGAATCTTCGTAGCATCATTGAAAATGGTATATTTTGTCATAGAAATGGAGTTTATAGGCGAAGGGAAGAAAAGGGTTTATCTATATACGCAAATCTTTATATAAATCCCCGTAATCCGATGTTGTACAGGTTATATAAAGGTTTAAATAGAAAGGTTGTGGTTTTGGGCATTGATGCCTTTGTGATGAAGAAAAAAGGTGTAAAAGTATCCATAGGCAATGCCGCTTCTGAATATTCCAAAATATTATCCGTTGAAGAGGTGAATGTTAAATCACTTTTAAAGGAGGTGAGATCCATTGATTTTTGGAGCGATGTTCCATCAATACCTCTAAAAAGATTCTTATATTCACCCACAACAAATGAAATGCTAACCGCGAAAAACCTTGTAATGTCGGAAATCTTGGTTCCTTTGAAAGTTCCAAAAAATATATAAAAGCCATCTACACACCAGAAAAGTACGAATCCGCGGTGAGGAACTTGTTAAAAAATAAAAAAATACTCCGCCCATCATAACTTATCCCGATATGTTCTTTGAACCTGAAAGGCAGGTTGAACTGTCCCGTGGTCTATGGGTTGTTTATGGTGATATGTTTTTTGCAAATACGGAGGTATTAACCATAAGCGTAAATGTCGTAGGGGTTATGGGTAAGGGTTCGGCGAGTAGATTTAAGTATATGTTTCGATGAAGCATATATAGTATATCAGGAGCTGTGCAAAAAGCGTATCCTCGATGTAGGAAAGCCTTATCTACTTGAATATGGAAACTCAAAATTCCCAAAGCTCTTAAAATTTTTGCTATTCCCTACAAAAAGACATTGGAGGGAAAGATCCAAGATGGAATATATATCAAAGGGGCTGAATTATTTCAAGAGAAAAGTGCTAACGGGTGAATGGGAAATGGAATCAATCGCATTTCCAGCCCTTGGATGCGGTCTTGGGGGTTTGAAGTGGAAGGATGTTGGGCCTTTAATGGTTAAGGAACTTTTAGATATAGTTCCTGAGGTTAAAGTTTATCTATATTTGCCAGAAAACAAGGAGGCCTATTTCAGGAAGGAGTTTTATAATTTATGATTTCTTCCTAAAAGTTGATGTGAAGAATCTTAAAAATGGCGCTTCATACACAAATTCCAAACCAGCAATCTTCTCCCTCCTATTATAAACCTCGGAAACAGCTTCCACTACTTGATCCATATGATCCGTGGTATATACCCTTCTTGGTATGGTTATCCTTACGAGTTCCAACTTCGGTTTCCTATTCTCGCCCGTCTTAGGATCCCTACCAGCCGAAACCGTTCCCCTTTCCATAACCCTTATACCTCCCTCAATGTATATCTCCGCTGCCAAGATTTGCGCGGGAAACTCATCCTGAGGTATATGAGGGAGAAACTCCTTCGCATCCAAATACACCGCATGCCCCCCTACGGGTCTCACTATGGGTATTCCATTTTCCATAAGTCTCTTTCCCAGGTACTGAACCTGCTCAATGCGACTCTTTATATACTCGTATTCAACCATTTCATAGAGGCCCTTCGCCAATATGGCTAAATCCCTTCCAGCCAAACCACCGTTATAAGGACTACCATCAAATGCAGTTGCAAACTCATATACTCTGCCATAAATCTCCGGATTCCTTACTAAGAGAAGTCCGCTTATGTTTGTAAGTGGATCCTTTTTCGCGGATATGCTGGCCGCATCCGCATAAGATAAAAGTTCCCGTATTATATCCTTTATATCTTTATCCTTATAACCTTCCTCCCTTAGCTTTATGAAGTAAGCGTTCTCTGCTATCCTCGTGGCGTCAAAAACTACGGGTATTTTAAACTCATCCGCTATCTCCCTTATCTTCCTAACATTTTCCATAGAAACCGGTTGCCCCCCAGCCATATTAACATTGGTTTCTATACAAATATAAGCCACCTTATCCGGGCCCTTTTCCTTTATAAACTCATAAACCGCATCCACATCAAGGTTCCCCTTAAATGGATGCTCTTTCTTTGGATCGTGCGCCTCGGGTATTATCAGATCAACGAATATTCCACCTGCGTACTCCTGATGGAATCTCGTGGTGGTAAAATACATATTGTTTATAACATACTGCCCAGGTTTTATGAGGGACTGGGATATGAAATGTTCCGCCTGCCTTCCCTGATGTGTGGGTATAAAATAACGAAAGCCGAATATATCATCCACGGCCTGACTGAGATAAGCGTAAGGATCCTTCCATTCATAATACAGAGCATCACCCCATTGCTCATCGCTCATAGCGCATGTTCCAGAATCCGTAAGTAAGTCTATATACACATCTTCACTCTTCAACAAAAATGTATTGTATCCGGCCTCTTGCATCGCTTTTTCTCTGTACTCCCTACTTTTGACCTTCAATATCTCAACGCTTCTGAACCTATAAGGATAAGAGTTATATTCAACGATTTTATACCTCGGCAGTTTATCTTTAAGGGTATATTCCATGATTTCAACCTCATTGAAATCGGTTTCAAACGAAGGTTGAAGTTTGGGTATCTTCTCGTCTTTAAGATAGTCAAGTGTATTCACGAAATGTTCAAAATGCTCCCGAAGATATGTTCTTCTTGGAATGTTGAGATATAAGCGATTCTTATGGGCCAAACCCCTAACCTGACCGCTCAGGTAAAGTGCGAGATTGAAGCCCGCAGGGTTTTCAACTTTTAAATAAAACCCTTCTGGATAGAAATCGGGTGAAACCTCATAACCCAGTTCCTTAACCCATTGATAAAACCTCTCAATCTCTCTATACCTCCAAAGATAATAATCGGACACTATGGATTCTTCCAAACCCCTCGCTATAACTTCCATATCCCTTCCGGAAAGGCCTCCATAGGTGTGCAGACCCTCAAAGGAAACGACCCAACTTTGAAATTTCCTATAAATACCCTCATCATCCGTTATAACCAACGCCCCGACCTGTGAGAAAAGGTCCTTCGTAGCATCAACGATGATTATATCGGCTTTATCAAATATATCCTTCAACCTTAACGATAAGCCATCCAAGGATTCATTCTTCTTTATGAGATTAAAAGCCATCAGCGAAAACATACTTGAAGCGTTAATGACACTCAATATACCTTTGTTTTTAGCATCGTAAAGGATCTCAGGCAAAGCATCCAAGAGTTCCAAATCCGGATTCACATAAACCGCAATAACATCTTTTGGAATCTGACCCTTTACCTCCGAAATCTCCGTATTGAAGTATTTGGCAAGTATCTTAAAGGTATAGGTGGGTTTGTAAGCAGCGACTTTTTTCTTCTCAATTAAAGCCTTGAACAGGAGATGCTCGGCGCCTCGTAGGTTATGGGCGGGAACTACCCATGATTTGTTGAAGATCTCATTGACCTTATCAAGGATCTTTATAAAGTTTTCGCTTCCCGCGTAGGCCTCATCTCCAAGGAAGAGGGACGCCATCTGCTCCTCCGAGAACGCATTCTGGGAGTCGTCATAAAGATCAACGAGCACATATCCCGCCGGTATCTTATGAACATTCCATCCATAAGCTTCCGCTATGTTCAATCTGTCGGAATAATCAAGTATATTCAAATTGGAAACGATTTTACCCTTATAAGGTTCTGAAAGCATAGCGTCTATTCTATGGTTGAAAGCAAATTCATTTTACTTTTACAACGGTGGCCCCTTTGTAGTAATATTCAAGTATATCCTTATATTTCCAGCCCCTTCTGGCCTTTATTATCGCTCCCCTCTGGCACAGTCCCGTCCCATGTCCTCTTCCGGTACCTATGAATATAACTCCCGTGGATGTGCACCAATATGCGAAGACGGCCGAAGGGAGATTGTATCTCTTTCTAAAATCGTTCGCGTACAATGTATCCTTTCCCACGATCAGCATATACACCCTGAGGGTCCCGGGTATCCTTTTGATCTTGGGACAGGTATTTAAGGGAACGAATACCTTCCAGGTGTATCTGTCATTGGTATCTTTAAAACAATCTTCATCTTCACCCGTCCAAAAGTAAGGAAGTTTTCTCCCCCCTTTCCATATATACTTCGGCTCGCATATCCAACCTCCACATGAGGCATGGTACAGGACTTCAACTGGCCTCCCCTCATAAGTGAGTATCTCTCCCCGGGTTTCCTTTACGGCTCTTATATGCACCTTGCTTATTCTATAAACCCCTTTATAAACCTGGCAATGATTTCCATCGCAGGCATGGGCATCCCCATGTCTCAATCCCCATCGAGCCAAAAAGGTTCTGGCCAGAACCGCCTGCGCCTTTACCGCCTCCAGCGGAGCGTTTCCTATTTCGGATGCCACAACACTCACAAGATAGTCTTCAAGATAGACCTTATTATAAACCCTCACACCGTTTTTCTTAGGTTTGAATATCAACCTACCCTTATATCTCCGCTTGATCGGATATGTTATGGATGCGTTCCTGAGCGTGAAGATCCTTTTCCTAACCCCATTTACATACAGATAACCTCTGCTTGCGGATATTCTGAAAGTCTTCCTTCCCCTCTTTACCACAACGCGATCCAACGATGATCCACCAAATAACCTAACTATAACACTATCCGGAAGTAAAGAACTTAGTATGAAGGTTAAGATCAACCTTTCCTTTTCAGCTCCTCTATCTTTAAGCCATCTTGGGTGGTCTGAATCAGTACTTTAACTTCTTCATTAGGGGAATAAAGTCCCAGGTATCCCTCGTTATCTATGACCCTAACGGCAAGCAAATAGTTGTATATGTCTCCCAGTCTTCCCGTTATCAGCACGTGGATACTTAGACCCAAGTATCCTACTTTTGTTAGATCCTTAAAGAACTTTTCATTGACCTCTGAAACATCCACTTTGAGATCCGCCGAGGATTCCATATAATCAATTTCCCCTAAGGATGCAAAATAGCTCTCTATCTCCTCGTAAAAACTCGGTAAGAATGCCTCATCCATACTGAAACCTGATGCCAACCTGTGCCCACCGTAATCTATCAACATCCATGACATATTTTCAAGGAGTTGCAAGGTATCAAAACCCTGAGGTGCCCTCAATTCACCGACTATCCTCCCATCATCCCTTTTCCCAAGGACGATAGCCGGTAGTTTAAACCTGTCTTTCAAACGGTTGGCTATATATCCGAGATATCCCAAGCCTTTCCTTCCGGTATTGACGAGTATGTAAGGCCTTGAAACCGAAACGCCTTTCATAACCTCTTCAAGTATGGCATCCGCCCTCTTGTACCATATATCCGTTAATGCTGTGAGTCTCTTCATTATCTCCTCGGCCGTATTTATATCTTCCGTTATCAGAAGTTCAACACCTTCATGGTAATTCCCCGATGTGCGGGAGGATGCTATTGAGCTCATAATGTCATATATAGTTGGCTTTCTTCCCTTAACATTCTCATAAGCCTTCATAAATGGAAAAGTATATGAGAGGAAAATGTTCTCGGCCTTTGAGAATATCGCCCTGTTCTCGCTGAATATAGGCATCCTATCCGCCAATATACCGAGAGAAGCCCAGATGATGTACTCCGGCTTTTCATTGATTAGATCATCCAAAGACCAATGTTTTATAAGTTTAAAGAGTTGCCATGCGAACTTGAATGCGACAGCGGATCCCGAAAGATATGGGTATGCACCTCCCCTTTTGGGATTTATAAGTAGATAACCCGGTTCTTCAACCATAACCTCATGGTGATCCGTAACTATGACCTCTATACCCTTAGAGTTGGCCATTTCTATCTCCTCAACCGAATTCGTGCAACAGTCCGTAGTTATGATGAGTTTTACATCGTTTTGAAGAGCATACTTTAAACCTTCCTCATTTATGCTGTGTCCTCCCGGGGATTTTTTATCCGGAATATAGTAGAAAACTCTCCCTTCGCAGGTTTTAATTGCATCCATAAGTATTGATACGCCCGTTATTCCATCGGCGTCATCATGTCCCCATACCAATATGTTCTCCTTTCTTCCTATGTACTTAGCCACGAGCTTTGATGCGGGTTCCATATCCGGCATCATTTCCGGTGGAACCAGGTTCTCTATCACCGGATTAAAGGTAACCTCTAAGAGTATTTCATCATTTATACCTTTATCCACCAGAACCTTTGCCACCAAGGGATGTATATCTCTTTCAACTATTGCGGAAATTATATCACCTTTTATCACATCCTTACCTCCTTCTTTAAAATATCCCCTAATTTTCTCGTTGAGACCTTATGCTTATGCCTTTCCTTGTACATCTTACTACCACATACAGGGCAAATTCCCAAACAATCAGGAGAGCACAAAGGATTTATAGGTAAAAATGTTAGAAAAATATCCCTGAGTATCGGCATAACATCTATCTCATCCTTATCTATGTATATTGTCTCCACATCCTTATCGGATAATCTCTCCAAAGAATCTACGGACTTCCTCAAAATATTCTCATCCTGAAATATGTACCTCCTTTCAAACTCTTCAAGGCAGCGAGCGCAGATGAATTTCATCGTAGTTTCACCTTTGACCTTCAAAGCGTATCCTATATCGGTTTTCCTCACCGTTATATTGACCTCAACATCTTCAAGAATATCATACTCACCGTAGTACCCCATATCCTCGGGGGATACCGTGGTTTTAAATTCCTTAGGCTCATAACCTATATCCTTTAAAACAACCAATATCTTCATCTTTTTACTACCTCCTTGAAAGATTTTAAAACCCCCATAACGAAAGATGGCGATTTTTCGGTTGAAAAAATCCTCGCAAAATCACCATAACTCGGTATAACCTCATCCGGATCCCCCCCAAGTAAAATCTCGCAGGCGCCAGCTAAGATGGCCGCCTTATCAAGATTTAAAAGCCTGTCAAGTCTCCAACCTACCAATATTGATGATACTTCATTCCTCACACTTTCGCGGTTTTCAAGATAAAAATCTATGAGCTTTTCCAACTTCTCCATACCCTCTCCATCTAAACTTACCATCTGCAAAAACTCCTCCTTACCTTCATCAACAAGGTCGTTTCTATAAATGAACTCCACGAACTTCTTTCTAACCTCGTTCATGGGTAATCCTTCACTATTGAAACGGCCTTATTGTAGAACGATGGAGCCACGGAAAACCTTCTGAAACCTATATCCATAAGGAACCTCAGTCCATCCTCGTCGGACGCCAATGCACCGCACACGCTTATAGGAACCTTGGATTTTCTCAATATATCATACAGAATCTCCCCAAATTCTTTGTTTATCTGTTCCTTTATATCGCTCTCCCCCCTTGATCTACCCACATACAAAGACCAGAGATCGTTCGTACCTACGCTGAGAAATTCGGCATACCTTTGTATGCCCTCTAAGTTTCTTACTGCCATTGGGGTTTCTATCATAAATCCCAACCTATCAATCCCCCACTTCCTCACATAGTTATAGAACGCTTCCGCCTCATAAGGGAAAGAGATCATAGGTATCATTATATAAAAGTTCCGATGTTCTTTAACTACGGAAAGCATGCTATCAAACTCCTTTTTGAAATCTCTCAACAGCCTCATAGGGGATCTTTCACCCCCGAACTTATCTCCACCTATGTCAAATGCCCGTAGGATAAATTTCTCATCATATCTTCCGAACTCTTTGAGTTTTCCCAGATCCTCCCCGAGCATAAGCAGATATTCCGTTCTAAACAGACCTACCCCAGTTTTGAACCTTTCAACCCAATAGATGTCTTCAACAAAGTCCAAATTCAGAAGTATTTCAACTTCCTCACCTCCTCCCGTTTTAAATACGCTTCCTTTGAAAGTTTCCAACGATGTTTCCCAATCCAACTCCTCACGGGATACTATACCCAAATCACCATATACAAAAAGATACTCACCATCTTTTATATAGTTTATATCAACATTTGAAACCGTGGGAATCTTTGAGTTTGAAAGTATTATGGCCGCATGGGAATCCCTTCGCAGGTACTTCAAAACGCAACCTTTAACCTTGGATTTCTTTAATTTTATAGCGACAGGAACGGTTATGGTCTCAGCAACGAATATGATATCCTCATCCTCGTTGATGTTCAATGAAGAATAGAACAGCGCATCCGCAATCGTCCTCTCCATCTCCTCCCCTCTCTTTGCGAAGAGAGGATTTTCCTTTTTCCATCTATCAACGAGGGGTTTTATGGCCAGCTTTACAGCCATATCAGGCTCTATATCCAAATCCAAGAGTCTTTGAAGTCTATCCCTGAAAATCGGATCCATAACGAGGAGTTTTATATTCTGCGCCAAGAGATTATTCTCCTCGCTCAAATCCTCCACGAGTTTATCCAAAGCCTGATTTATATCAACATTCGTTGAGGTTGATTCCCACTTGAAAACCTTCCCGTATCCCTTACCTCCCACTATGCCTAAACCCATAAGCACATTCTCAGTCTTCATCAAATCCCCTCTCTATTAGCTCTACGATGGCCTTCACCGCTTCCTCCGCATCTTCACCTTCCGCCTCAATCTTTAAAACCGTGCCTTTCGGAGCGGCCAGCATCATAACGCCGAAAACACTTTTTGCATTTGCCCTCATACCATCCGACAACCTTTCAATGAAAATTTCACTTTTAAAATTGCTCGCCAAAGTCGCTATCATTGTACTCGGACGGGCGTGCAATCCCAACCTATTTCTCAATTCAACTTCCCTTATCACCTTCTTCACCAGTCTAAGAATTTTAAGGTTGAAAGATTACAACCGTATAATACATTCTTGTGCTTATAACGATAGATGGGCCAGCTGGTGTTGGTAAGACTAGCGTCGCCAAGGGAGTTGCCAATGCTCTCGGCTTAAAAGCCGTAAGCACGGGTGCCCTTTACCGTGCCATAGGCTACGCCGTAATCAAAAGCGAGGTCAATATAAATGATAAAAAAGGTTTAGAGGAATTGTTGAGGAGTTTAAAGCTGAGTCAGAGGTATCTGAAAGGTGAAATAAGGACATTCTTAAACGACGAAGATATAACTGAATATTTGGAAAGTCCCGAGGTTTCCGATATGGCATCAAAGGTGGCGGAGATTCCTTTGGTTAGAGAATATCTGCTCGATGTACAGAGGGAGATAGCGGGGGAGGACGCGGTGGTTGAAGGTAGGGATATAGGTAGCGTTGTTTTGCCTTACGCGGATATAAAGATATATCTTGACGCTTCGCTTATGGAGAGGGCAAAGAGGAGATATAAACAGCTTACGGAGAAAGGGTTAAATATAAAGTTTGAAGATATTCTTAGGGATCTCAGGGAAAGGGATCTAAGGGATAAAAGTAGAAAAACTGCGCCTCTTGTGATACCCAAGGACGCTTTTTATATAGATACGACCTATATGAGTCTGAACGAAGTGATAAACAGGATTTTAAAGATTATAAGGAGTATAGCTTATGAGCGTTAAGATACTTATAGGTTTAACGGGAAATGCAGGTTCAGGAAAAACCACGGTTGCCGATATATTAAGGAATATGGGATTTACGGTCATTGATGCGGACAAGGAAGCACATAAAGTTCTTAAACGAGAGGAGGTTCTTGATTTCTTGAAAAGGGAGTTTCCTGAGTGCATCAAGGGTGATGAGGTGGATAGGAAGATGCTCGGGGACAAGGTTTTTATGGATCCGAAATTTAAGGAAAAGTACGAAAGGATCGTACGTCCGTTGGTGCTTGAACATCTCAAAGAGGTCATACAGAGGATACCTGATAACATAATAGTGGTTGATGCTGCGTTGATATACGAGTACGGAGTATCGGAAGCCTTTGATATAATGGTCGTAGTTTGGGCACCGGAAGAGGAACTCGTAAGGAGGTTGGTAAATAGGGGTATGCCCGAAGATAAAGTTAAAGCGATATTGAGGTCCCAAATACCCCAGGAAGAGAAAATGAAGTACGCGGATTTCATTATAAGAAACTACGGTTCCTTGGATGATGTCAAAAAACAGGTGGTTAAAGTTTTTAGATCAATAATGAGGAAACTTGAAGAGATAGAGTTGGGATGAGGGTTTTGGGAATACACGATGGTCATACCGCGACCGCTTGCGTTATGATAAACGGTAAATTGGTATCCATGGTTTCGGAAGAAAGAATACTACACAAAAAAGAGGCGGGAGGATTTCCTAAGAATGCGATATTGGAGGTTTTGAAACTCGCGGATTTGAAACCATCGGAAGTGGATACGGTTGCCGTAGCAACTTTAACCCCTCCATTATTACCCGAACATTATGATGACCCACCGTTTCCGCGAAACATCTATCAGGGACTTTATAAACTTATACCTCGTGGTATCCTAAAAACCGACGAGTATGTTGATGATTTGGTTAAGTTGGTTCATAGGATTTCGGGCAGAAGAAGGCACATTGAGAATGCTCTTAGATCCATAGGTATAAATGCCGAAATATATTTCGTTGAACATCACCTGGCGCATGCTTCCTCGGCCTATTTTGGCTCGGGATTTGATAGCGCACTGGTAATAACCCTTGACGGTTCGGGGGATGGTATATGCGGAACCTATTACATAGGTGAAGGATTAGATCTGAGATTGAAGGGTCGTATATCCGCTTACAATTCTCTCGGAGAATTCTACACGAGGATCACGGAGTACCTTGGCCTTAAACCCCTTTCACATGAATACAAAGTTATGGGTTTAGCACCTTATGCGGATAAAAGACTTTCCGACAAGGTTTATGACAGGGTCAGAAAATTATTTGAGGTTAAAGGAGATAGGTTCTTTAACAATAGCGGAGTTTATAAAAGGGATTATCTGAAACTGTTCAACAGGATTTTCTTTAAAGTCAGATTTGATGTGGTGGCGAGCGTTTCTCAAAGATTACTTGAAGATGTTGTGTTTCAATGGATAGATAACATAAGAAAGGAGTATAAGTACGATAGGATCGCCGTCGGTGGAGGTGTGTTTATGAATGTCAAGTTAAATTACGGTCTGCTTCAGAGATTCAGCGAAGTTTTCGTTATGCCCTCTTGCGGAGATGAAAGTCTAGCTTACGGTGCGGCCGCTTATGTATCATCTACGAAGGGAATAAAACCTGAACCCATAAACCTACTCTATCTCGGTAGAAGCTTCTCGGATGCGGAGATAGAAGAGTCCTTTGATAAATTGGATGAAAGCAGGTTCAAGATAGAAAAGATAGGGGATGATATTCATGAGTATGTCGCCGAGCTGTTAGCGGAGGGATACATAGTGGCGAGGTTTTATGGAAGATCGGAGTGGGGAGCGAGAGCCCTCGGAAACAGATCAATACTCGCCAATCCAAAAGATTTATCCGTCGTTCCTAGGATAAATAGGGCGATAAAGCATAGGGACTTTTGGATGCCATTCGCTCCTTCGGTTCTTTACGAACACTTTGAGGATTATTTTATCGTTCCAACGAGATCAAAAAGTGAGAAATATATGATTCTCGCCTACCCATCAAGACCGAGAGCCCAGAGGGAATTACCAGCGGCATTGCATCAGCATGACTTAACGGGAAGACCCCAGGTCGTATCTTATGAGGATAATCCCGAATACTATAAACTCTTAAAGAGGTTTGAGCAAAAGACCGGTATAGGTGGGGTTTTGAACACTTCCTTCAACTTGCACGGTTATCCTATCGTTTATACCCCTCAACAGGCTATAAATACATTTATAAACTCTGACCTTGATGCCTTGGCGATAGGAGGATATATGATTCGTAGGAAGAGATTTCTGGTTTAATACGCCAGAAGATACCACATGACCTCATCTTTCTTCCAAGGAGGTGAGGGTTTCTCTCCACCCCATACCGATGCGTCCCCGACCAAGAAGACTTTTTCAAGACATTTACCCAAAGCGAATATTTTAAGATTTCTCTTGCCGGATAAACTATTAACCGGACAGATCTGTATGGCAAAAAATCCATCTCCGTACAGTCCGGAAAGCTCAACCTTAAAGTTGTTATCATTTACGAATTTTAGCTGATCAATCTGATCCATAAGTGTGAATGCGTATATTCTAAGTATATACTGCTTAGCATTCCCCTCCCAAACTAACTC
This sequence comes from Caldifarciminota bacterium, assembly GCA_015492295.1. Classification (GTDB taxonomy): domain Bacteria; phylum Hydrothermota; class Hydrothermia; order LBFQ01; family LBFQ01; genus Caldipriscus. The sequence continues at coordinate 3,426 of WGFI01000046.1, read as the reverse complement.
TATATTTTCCCAGTCGGAAAATATGCTATCCTTTGGACTTACGAGTTTTACATCCTTCGGAAATTTCAACGATTCAAACTCGTTAAATATCCTTATACCTACACTATCGCTGGTTTTAAATTCGGCATTATACACCGCTATCGGTAGAGAATCCATAACGATCTGCCCAAAAGAACCCTCACCATAACTCCCTAAGAAAACTTTACTGTAAAATTTGAAATCCCTCTCCTCACCCCTTGAAATTACGCTTACTTTCAAACCCTTTGCGATTGTATCGGGCTGGACCGCAAAGATTCCGTTGCCATTGTAAGAAAGAACGATGGTTAAATTACCTGAAAATTCCTGCTTTTTAAACAACGAGGCGCATGATATAAACAATATACTAAATGGAAGAATATACCGCATCTTTCAACCTTTTCGTCGCTTCCTCGGGATCCTTCGCGGTTAGCACATAGCTAACAACAGCGACTCCGTAGGCTCCCCATTTAACTATCTCCTTAGCCCTCTCATCGTCTATACCTCCTATCGCGTAGAAGGGTATCCTTAGGTTTTCCTTTGCCTTTCTGAAAAGTTCAAAGGATGTGATCTCTTTATCTTTTGTCGGAGATGGATACGGACTTGAAAATGCGACATAATCCACACCCTCATTTTGCAACTTAATTGCCAAATCCAAATCTCCATAACAGGATACTCCTAAAATCTTATCTTTTAAGTATTTTCTGGCAATTTTATGATCCACATCATCCTTACCTATGTGCGCCCCGTCAAAGTCGGAGCCTATATCAATGTGGTCATTTACAATCAAGGGTACATCAAAACCTTTGCATATGGGATAAATCTCCTTAGATACCTCCTTTATCTTAATCTTATCCCAATCCTTAGCCCTGATTTGAATAACTTCCGCCCCACCTTTAAGCACCTTCTCACATATATCCCGCATATCTTTACCATCAACATAAAAACTATCCAAAATAACATAAACCCTGCCCAACATTTAGAAGGAATTTTAAGGGTGAAAATCCCCTCAGAAGTATATATAGGGTTTTATCCTTTTTAATTTTTTTGGACCTATGCCCTTTATGTTCAAAAGTTCATTCACATCCTTAAACTCACCATGCCTCTTTCTATATTCATATATCCTTCGCGCTATCTTGGGACCCACACCCGGAAGGGAGATCAGCTCCTCTATACTCGCCTCGTTGATGTTTATCTTTGATGGTTTGGGTTTTCGCTTTATGAATATTCTCCTTTCAATGACGAAAGTCGCAGTATCTATCTTAAAGTGCTTCTGATGTTGTTTGATATGAGTAGGTTTGGGAGTTTTCAGTTTTTTATAATAATCGTATCCGACACCTATGAAGCTTAGCATCAGAATCAAAAACAAGCCTCTCAGCTCAGAAGGAGACGGCTCTATCTGTGATTTGAGGTATTTGAGTATATTGCCAAGCATACCGCAACCACGAACTCCCTCTCATGGGATATTGATAGAAAGAATTTTAAATTCTTAAACATATCCTTAGCTTTACCGCTGAAAGCTATTCTCGGTGGAGAGTTTCCCCCAAGTATCTCTATGTTATGCCAACATAATCCTCCACTTAAACCCGTACCGACGGATTTAAGCACGGCCTCCTTCGCGGCAAACTTCCCCGCGAGGCTTACGATGGAGTACGAGGACTCTATTTCCTTATCCGTAAATAGCCTGTTCTTTAATCTGGGATTTTTCGTTATTGCTTTCTCAAATCGCTTTATATCCACTACATCTATACCTATGCCCCTTACCACAGTAATTTAACCAAAGTGGCTATCATCAGATTGAGTAAAGATAACGGTAGGAGAACCTTCCAGCTGAAAAACATAAGCTGGTCAAATCTGAATCTCGGGAAAGTCCATCTTACCCAAAGAAAGAGGAATAGAAAGAACAAGGTTTTTAGGATCAGCCAGTGGATGCCCGGTAGAAAGGGACCGTACCATCCACCGAGGAAAAGGACGCTCACGGACAGGGATGCTATTATCAAGTTCGCGTACTCACCCGCGAAAAACCAACCGAATTTTAAAGAGGAGAATTCGGTATGATAGCCTCCCGTTAATTCCGCTTCGGCCTCGGGAAGATCAAAGGGCAGCCTGTTAGTTTCGGCGTATGTGGTTATTAAAAACACTAAAAAACCTAAGAATTGAGGCACGATAAACCATAGGGACCTTTGGGCTTCAACTATATCAACCAACGATAAGGAACCGGCCATAACCGCCGCACCCAAGGCGGATATACCCATAGGCAATTCATAGGATACGATTTGGGACATGGACCTCAAACTTCCCAAGAGAGGATATTTGCTTCCACCAGCTATCCCTCCAAGTATAACTCCGTAAGCGGCTATTGATGTGGAACCTAAGAGCCAGAGTAAGCCGAAGTCGGGATTTGATATCCATATACCTGGGGCGAAAGGTATAACGGTTATTGCAAGGACGGGAGCCGCCAAGATGAGTCCGGGAGCCAGAAAATGTAAAAATCTATCTGCGACATAGGGAACTATATCCTCCTTAAAGATGAGTTTTAAAACATCCGCCAAAGGCTGCAATAGGCCAAAAGGACCAACGAGATTGGGACCTATCCTATCCTGCATCCACGCGGATACCCTCCTCTCGGCCCACACCATATAGGCGGCCGCCGTTAAAAAGATAAAAAGGATTATTCCGACCTTTAAAAACCATCCGATATACCCTTTGAATAGGATAAAATCCAAATGGGCGCGGGAGGAGTCGAACCTCCGACCTCTCGCATGTCAAACGAGCGCTCTAACCGCCTGAGCTACGCGCCCAAACCGTATATTATAAAGAGGAAAGGTTTCTTAAAAAGGTCGGTCAAGTTTTTGATATATTATACGCGAGTTGCTAGTTAGAGAAGATTACCCGTGCGAGTGAGATGATGGAAACGGAGAGTGAAAAGGATAGGGTTTTAAGGAAGAACATAGTTAAAGAAACAGCAGCGATATATCTGGGTAGGAGAGAAGTAATGGCGGCAAAGAAGGATTCAACACGCCTTCTGAGTATCTTAAGAGGTTTAGGCAAGTCATTTTCCTTTATGTTCTTTCTGGTTCTACAAAGCAGGTTAATACGCTTTTTCTTAGCAAACAGTTTCCTCAGGGAACGACTTGTAAAGGCTTTATCACCTATGATAGTAGCACCCTTTGTTTCCTTTGTCTCGTGGTAAAAAATCTTGAGGAGGTTCAAATCATGAGCAGAAGCAGGAAGGGCGATAATACTGAGTTTAACACCTGTGTAAAACTGCTTTCTTGTATGATCACGACCTACATACACTTCCTGTAAGGCTGACAGGAATAAACGGGTATAGTGTCTGCTATCCATATTGCCTTCCTTTCCACCTCTTTGCTTATCCCCTCTATCCTTATCAGCCTTGATTTGCTTAGC
>WGFI01000045.1 GCA_015492295.1 Caldifarciminota bacterium | reverse complement strand
TTTATAAAGTATATCCCTCTTTTGAGATTCAAAGACCTTATATCTTTTAACTCGCCCTCGTATATCTTCCTTCCCATCAAATCGTAAATCTCCACCTCTTTAACTATGGATTTAGAATTAACATTCCAATTATTATCATTATTCACTTCTTCGGCCAACTTCCTCAGCTTCTTAACGGTCTTCCTGAGCCACCTGTGAAAACTTTGCATATCCAATTCCTTACTTAAAGAGACGGGAATTCCAAATTCGGCAAAGTTGGATGAGTATCTCACATAGATATATCTATCAGCAACAGCCCTGAAAGGTGAAAATATACTTTCAGGGTTATCTTTTAACCTCGGTGGTATCTGATGAACTATAACATTTCCTAAGTCTAACTCAACAACCACCAATGTATCAAATCCACCTTGAATTAGGGATATTAAACTTAGCATATTACCACCTCCTTTCCCTCTTCTCCTTTAAGCCCTTTGGGTGAAGGGGGTTAAGCCCCAAAAGGCTCACCTGTCATTCTGCGCAACCATTCAATTATGTCTAAAATTGACCCCTTGTCAAGTAGGGTCATCTTACTTAAGGAAAAGAAACCGTGGATAAAACGATCTATGCCCAACCCAAGCACCTACAAAGTGCAACCACATATCACTGAGCAAGTATTAAAGGTGGAGGGAGAGGAATTCTTGATTTTATTTAACTATTACCTCTACATCCCCCCTATAGTGGATGAAATCGTTAAAGGTTCATTTACCCTTTGAAACCTTTCGTTATGCCCATATCTGAATCTAAACACATACAAACAGGTTCGCCAGCTGATGTACAGCCACAAACCACCGTTCCATAACACGAGACCGAACAGGAACCCTCTCTACAATTTGCTGAGCAAGCATCTTATTCATAGTTTGGATTATTAACATCTTCATCCGTTCTTGTGAAATGCTAAAAGGTTTCGTGAGTTTCCTCCACTCCTATCGTCTCTTCCCAAAGTTGAAGTATCTCTTTCTCCTGAGGTGTTAAATAAGGATTCGCGCTTAGCATAAGCACTTTCCCCCTTCTACTTCAAGACCCATTGGTGTCTCACCTTACTTTAACGATTTTTAAGTCTCATACTTAGTCTCTATGGGTGAATGGGATACCTCTGTGTATTCCCAACTCCGAAGCGTACCTAGCGACATCCCAATATTCCTCCGATGTTATCCTTCGCGAAAGTTCGTAATAATCCCACGCTTCATAGGTTGGATAGTACTGATCCATAATATTCACCCAGGCATCCTTTGACAGCTCATTTGCTATGAACTCCATCACCTTTTTACTCCCTGCGATATTCCGAGGAAGCACCAGATGCCTTATCAGAACCCCCCTCTTAGCCAAACCATCTTCTCCTACGATAAGATCACCCACCTGCGAGTACATCTCCTTAACGGCCTTTTTGGTTATCTCCCAATAGCTTTTAACACCCGAATATTTCAATCCCTTTGATGAATCCGAATATTTGATATCCGGCATATAGATATCCACTATTCCCCGCATGAGTTTTAAGGATTGTAAGGAATCGTAGGAGCTCGTGTTATAGACTATCGGAAGTCTGAAACCTTTCCCAATGGCTATATATAGGGCTTCAAGGATATGCCAGATCACATGACTTGGAGTAACGAGATTGAGATTATGACAGCCCATATCCTGAATCTTTAAGAACACTTCCGCCAACTGTCTCGGTGATACTTCCGTACCCATTTTTAGCTGACTTATCTCGTAGTTTTGACAATACACACATCTCATATTGCAACCAGCGAAGAATACCGTACCCGATCCCCTCCAACCTCTCAAAACGCTTTCCTCACCGAAATGCGGTCCATAGGAGGACAATAAGGCGAACCTACCAACCCCACATTCACCTATCTCACCATCAACACGGTTGGCCATACACACCCTAGGACACAGAACGCACCGGTACGATAGCTCCTTGGCCCTCTCTATCCTCTCCTTTAATTCACCACTCTCATACAATTCCAAATAGGAAGGATAGCTACCTACCTCTCCCATCCGTAAGAAAACAATGTTGATAAGTTATCTAACTATGACCGTACCGGTTCTTACCCTGCCGCTGGGCAAACTAACCTTAACTATATACACGCCTTTCCTTGAAAATTCCAAGGTATAGGTCTTAAAGCCTTTCCTGAGCAGTATAGTCTTCCGATATACCTCTCTACCCGAGGTTGAATAAATCTTTATATTCGCCTTTCCAGGAACTATGGAGGTTATTCCAAACATTATTCCTCCTCGTGTCGCTCCTATGCTAACAAAATCGGGTAAGGAAATCTCTGATACGGATGTGAAATTGGAGAAGCTGAGTATGAAGAAGCCCGATGAGAGATCTGGGGTAAATATTCTGTTTAAAGCATCAACGAACACATTCTGGGTGGACCAAGGGGTATCGTAGTAGCCATATTCGGTTATTGTGGGCAACGATGATATATCAAGGACTCTCATCCCACCTACGCCATCGGCCACGAACACATAGCTTCCCTTTACGAATACATTTTTGGCTTCCCCCGGTGTGGTATATTGAGATATTTCATAAGGTGTGAAAGGATCCGAAACATCTATAACCCTTATACCGCTTCCACCACCGTCAGCCAGGAAAGCATAAGGATAGGATACATATATCCCTCTGGCATTTCCAGGAGAATCGTAGTACGATATTTCTGTGGGTGAAGTAATATCGGTTATATCCACTATTCTCAGACCTGCTGAGCCATCCGCAACATACATAAGGTTTCCTTCAACGAAGACTTTATGAGCTTCCCCAGGAGAATCGTAATACGACACTTCCGTGGGATTGGTGGGATCGCTTATATCCACTATTCTTACACCGTAAAGCCCATCGGCAACAAAGGCGTAATTTCCGGATACGAACACACCTTCGGCGCTACCGGGTGTATCGTACTCACCAACCAAGGAGAGCGAGGAAGTATCATATATTTTCAGACCGCCGAGTCTTCCTGCCGCAACGAATACGTACCCTCCGGATAAAAAGACTTCAAATGCTTTAATTCCCCTAACTTCCGCAACCTTTACAGGTGTGGGGGAGGCATAATTGAAAATCTTCAATCCTTTTCCTCCCGATGCGGCGAACAATTTATCGCCCGAGGCCTTAACATCGTAAAAACAACCCTCGGATTCTATAAATGATACGAAAGAAGGATTCAGGGGATCCGTTATATCGTATATCTCCAAACCCGCCATATCTTCCGATACTAAGAGATAACTGCCGGCTCTGGAAATCTTGTAAGCCGTTCCACGGGTGGATACATTGTTTTCAATGGACATAGTATAGGGATTTATAACATCAAGACCACCAGCCATGCCCGCAGCGTATATGTACGAAGATTTATCAACATCCGTGTATTTTGAAGATGTTGAGACCGAGGATACCGGAGCAGGGGATAGGGGGTCGCTTACATCATAAACTTTGAGACCGGATGTTCCAACGGCTATGTATAATATATATCCGTCCAAATGAACCGCCTGAGCATCACCTATACCGCTTATTCTTGAAACTTCAACAGGTGAGGATACATCGGTTATATCATATACTCCCACTCCCAGATAACTTTCGCTTACAAATGCATAAGTGGTATATACCGCAACTTCATTGGCATCTCCAAGCGTGCTTATTGAACCGACTAATACGGGAGAAGAGGGGGAAGTTATATCAAATATCTTTACGCCGAACTCACCATCGCTCAAAAACAGATAGCTTCCGTTTATATACACATCCCTCGCATATCCCGGAGAATCGTAATGATAAACCAAGGAAGGTGATGAAGGTGTGGTTAAATCATAAACCAACAGACCTTCCAAACCATTAGCCACGAAGAGATAATCTCCCACGAACTCCAAATCAAGGACCACTCCTTTGGTCTTTATCTCGGAGGTTAATGTCAGAGATGGGAAGGTATATACTCTGATACCGCCTCCCACACCCATAGCCACCAGATTTCCCGACGGATTCATGGCGGCGGATAGATTCGCTCCGAAAGGATAAGAGGATATGGAGGTTATATTGGATGAATCAAGATTTATGTTGTAGGAGGATCCGCAGCAATCCTTACGAGCCGAAAAAGGGGTTAAAACCCCTATATCGCCGCATACCTCAACCACCGATATTAAAGCTAGTACCATTTCTCACCTCCTTTTTATGAACCTCATAACCTTAAACTCGTTATCGTTTTTAAGAGTTATTATATATGCCCCTTTTCTAAGCCCTTTGAGGCTAACGCTACCATTGGCCTTACCTCTCTTTATCAGCTTCCCCGTAGAGTTGTAGATAGCATACTCATATTCGTCTTTCCATTTTATTACGCCCTTCTCCTCAACCAAAACGGGTTCATCGTAGGATAACGGACCGCAGTAAGTCGCAAATAAAACGGTTCTGTAAGGGGGAAGGTGGTTGGCCGCAGATGTGGTTCCTGATCCGGTATGGGAATGACCATGCGGAAGGTGAGATGATACGGCTCCACCCGTCCATACATCCGGACCGTAATAAGTTGATGTTGTGAAGCTGTAAGTGTGCGTGTGCGTCGTTGCCCCACCGTTCGTTCCCGTTGTGGTATTAGCCCTCGGTATTCTGCCGTTAAAGTTTGGATCCAATGAAAAGTAAGGACAGGAAGGTAGGGTGTCAAACATAAAGATTATCTTACAGGAATCTATATCCGCCCCATCAACGACGGCTTTCCAGAATCTCACGGTCCTATAAGGGGGGATATGATTGGCAGTGCTCGTCGTTCCTGAGAATGTGTGCGAATGGGGATTGCTGTAAGGCGTGTCATAGGTTGAACCGTAATCGAACACATCGGAACTTGATGAGGTGTTGGTTGATGTGGTTCCGGAATATGTATGACTATGGGTGGTCGTTCCACCCGTTAAACCGGGTGTCGTGTTATCCCCCATAGGGAATCTATCAAGCATGCTGGAAGTAATATCCGTCCATTCGGGAGATGAAGGTGAAAAATAAGATAAGACTACGGCATTTTGAGGTAAAGCAACAAAATCCACTAAGGCCTTAGCAAATATGAAGGTCCTATAAGGTGGTATATGATCCGCAGGTGATGTTGTAGTGCTGTATGTATGCGTATGTGGATCCATAGGAGTTATGGAATATGAAGTCCCCCCACAGTTCGGTATCGTCGTTCCCGATGATGTCGTCCCACTTATAGTATGGGTATGCGTGGCTGAGCCTCCCAATGTTCCACCATAAGTTGTCGTTCCAAGGGGAAATCTGCCATCAAAATCCGTTAAAACCTGCCACCCGGCGGGTGGAGGACCATCAAACATAACTATCGTACCCGCAGGCACCGGCGCGCATTGCGAAATAAGAAATCCAAGCATAGATGTGAATTATAAGCCCGTATGATTCGGTTTGTCAAGATGATAAAACTATCATTTTATCATTTTTATGCGGTATATGTACCCTCCATTGTGGTCTATAATGTAAATGTTGCCATCTATATCCCTTGAAAACGAGGATATGTTAAAGTCGGTGTCAAAGAGAAGATTAACCTCTATCTTCTCTCCGGGTTTCAATCCCCAGACCTTTCCCGAGCAATAATCACCGAAGATATAAATCCCCATATAAAAGTATCCACCTATTACTGAGCAGTTTTTCCCATCGTTTCTGTAAGTATATATAGGGACTTCGTAATACTTTTTACTTTTACAGGACTTGATGTTGTATTCCTCAAAACCCTCATAACATCTCCAACCGTAATTTTTCCCCTTTTCAACCAAGTTTATTTCCTCCCATCTGTTCTGCCCGACATCTCCGACCCACATCCTCCCCAAGCTGTCAAATGAAAATCTCCAAGGATTTCTCAACCCATAAGCGAAGATCTCATAAGAGAAAGTTTTAACATTGAACCTCAATATCTTACCGAGAGGAGAATTCGGATTTTGAGCGTTATTTAAAGGATCTCCCGCTGAACCACCATCACCCAAGCTCAGATATAAATATCCATCAGGACCGAACTCCAAATGCCCCCCATTGTGATTTTTGAAAGGTTGCTTAACCTTAAAAATAACCTTTTCGGTATTCTTACTAAATCTAACTCCATCGTAAGACTTGAATCTTGAAAGTACAGTGAAATCCCGCTTGTTGTAGTAATACACATACACATACCCGTTATTCTCAAAATCCGGATCGAATGCCATAGATAAAAGACCCATCTCTCCTCCGTACTTTACCCTATCGCTGAGATCCAGCGCCACAGCGATTTTTTCGGAATTTCTTAGAAAAGTCTTTATCCTACCGCCCTGTTCAATAACATAAAAACGATTTTTATCTATCGGGGATTGTAAAAGCAATACGGGTCTTTCAAACCTTATGTTAAAGGCTCTATAATAAGTAAATTCCGTTAAAAGCAGGATCATTCATCCCACCTTTTCCAACATGGAAAGCACCTTCCTTTTTATCCCCTCCTTATCAAAACCGTAATGCTTGTAAAGATCCTTATAGGATCCTGATCTTCCAAAGTTATCCCCCATATTTATGAACTCCAAAGGTACGCTTATCCTCTCTCTGGCCAAGAAGGAAGATATGGCCATACCCAAACCCCCCCACATAACATGATCCTCAACGATCAATATACCCAAGCTGTTATCTACGGCATGCATCACAGCATCTTCATCAAACGGCTTAACACTTATAAAATCATAAACCGCTACCGAAATACCTTCCCTTTCCAAATCATAAGATGCCTCTAAGGCATGATGCACGGGTAGGCCCGTTGCTATTATTGATAGATCCTTACCCTCTTTTAAGAGTACCGCCTCACCGATATCGTACTCAAACTCCTCTTTGTATATCGTTGGGCTCGTCGGCCTAACGAGTCTAACATAGACATAACCGTTATACCTATAAACTGCCCTTAAAACGCTTTTCGCAGAGTAGTAATCCGACGGTGATAGTATCACCATGCCGGGTATGGCCCCCATTATAGCCATATCCTCGCATATCTGATGGGATGCCCCATCTTCACCCGTGGCTATACCCGCGTGCGTCGCGACTATCTTAACATTGAAGTTCCCATAAGCTATTGATAACCTGACTTGCTCCCATGGTCTTCCAGTTGAAAATACCGCGAAGCTTGAAGTGAAAGGGATCTTCCCAGTTGCAGCCAAACCCGCAGCTATACCCATCATGTTTTGCTCCTGAATTCCCATTTCTATATATCTTTCAGGATACTTTTCGGCGAATCTGGCGGCATTTGTGGAATGACCGAGATCGCAATCCAAAACCACTACCCTTTCATCATCCCCTATTTCAAGGAGAAAATCCCCATAAGCCTTTCTCATCGGAATCTTATCGCCCAATTCTTTGATCAGTATCCTTTTCATTATACCAGAGGAACAGTTAAAAATAATGTGTCATCCCTCCCAGTAGGCGAGATCAGTATAGGCGTACTTTCACCGGATATCTTAATATCCACATTCTCATCGTCTATCTTCCTTATGATCTCCCTTATGTGGGTACCCATGCATTTGAGCGATATATTCCCAAAACCCTGTCCTTCCATTTCCTCAAAACCTTTCCCCTTCGCGGATATAGTGGAAATTCTCAGAATGTTCCCCTGAATCTCCACGGTTATTTCACCCGTCTCGGGTAAAAATGGCATAATTCTCTCCAAAGAGTAAAGAATTTCATCCCTATTTATGCTTATTCCCGCAACAAATTCCGTCGGTATATAATCCTGATAATTAACATATTCAGCATCTATGAGTCTAACTATAAGCGTTATACTGACAGGTTCATATACGGTGTTTATGTACAGGTTTCCATTTTCAACCTTCATTAGAGCCGAGCCTTCGTTAAGCGTCCGAATTATATCCACCATATAGTTCGGTATTATTATGTTTATATCCCCATCAAATTTCATACTTGATGTTCTACCGAGGATTGATCCGTCGGATGCGACGAAGTTCAATCTTCCATTGCCACCGTGTATATACACCCCGTTGAGGAATATCCTTTGATCATCCTTAGCGGCGCACCATTTTACTATATCCAGATTCTTTGAGAATTCCTTCAAATCCACCGTAATTCCTCCTTCAATATCGTATTTGGGTTCATCTGGGAACTCCTCTATGTTGAACTTATTTACCTCATATTCCGATTTGATATTATCTCCTTTAAGGGTTATCGTACTCTCATTTTCAACGATTCTGAGACTTGGAACTTTAAGATTCTTCAAAAGCGAGATTATCTCCTTGATCGGTATGAAAACCTGTCCATCCGTACCTTCATATATGGGCATTGACTGTATAAACCAACTGTCCATATCGGTTGCATAAATGTGAAGGTTGTTATCCCTAAGTTTGAGAAGAACGCCCGGAGATATAAAAAGGTTGCTTTTAACCTTTGATAGCATCTTATTTGCCCTATTAAGACTCTCATAAAAACTCTCCTTCTCTATCAAGAAGCTCAGCATAGATGAGTATTTTACGGGTGTATAATATTTCACTCGTGAAGGTGGTGTATTTTGGAAGTGGTGAGCTATCTTCCCTTATATTGCAGGAACTTATAAAGTTTTTGGACATCTCATTGGTTATAACGAAACCCGATGCTCCGAAAGGTAGGGGTAGGAAAATCTCGCCAACACCCGTAAAGGAAGCATCCCTGAAATTGAAGTTGGATGTTAAAACCCCTACGAACCTTAAAGATGAAGGATTCCTGAACGAGTTGAGAAATCTAAAACCGGATTTTATATTGTTGGCCGATTACGGTGAGAGGATACCAAAGGAGATACTTGATATTCCGAAGTACCATCCTTTATGTTTTCACCCCTCCTTACTTCCAAAGTATAGAGGAGCAACGCCCATTGAGAGGGCCTTTTTTAACTGCGATGATCACATAGGTTTAACCGTTTTCGTTATGAATGAAAGGATAGATGCGGGAATTATAGTTTTGCAGGATACTCTACCATTTTCTCCGTGCTATGAAACCAAGGGGGAGGTTATACCGAGGATATCCAAGAAGGGAGCCCAAATGCTTTACGATGCTGTAAGACTTATAATTGAAAATAAGGCGGATTTTAAACCTCAAAAAGGTGAAGTATCCTATGCTCCGAAGTTGAAAAGGGAAGAGGAGTTCGTCAATCCCAGCGAGGATTTCAAAAGATGCGTTGGAAGAATAAACGGCTTATCACCCAAGCCGGGAGCCAGAATGATATGGAGAGGTAAGAATTTGAAAATTTTAAAGGCCGTGCCTTATGGGAGATGCGATGTAAGTTTGGGGGAATTGGTTTTCTTGCGTAAAGAGAAGAAGCTTGTTTTGGGATGTTCAAACGGTTGCATAGAGATAGTTTCCATTCAGGTTGAGGGTAAAAGACCCATATCGGGATACGATTTCGCTAACGGTTATTTAAATGTATCCTTCCAACATTGAGCGGAGTTAATTATGAAGTTTCGTATAGCAAAGTCTTTCAACTCTTTACCCTTACGCAAGATTTCATTCCTATCTTTCAAAAGATTCTTCACTTTCATTTTCATATCGTCGTAGTTTTTGCAGACCAATCCATGAGATTTTAAAACATCTATGCCATGATCAAAGGCGATCACCGGAGTTTCACATAGGAAGGCTTCTATCATCACATTGGGTAATCCTTCGGAACCCGGGGGACTCGTTATCACCATAAGCCAGGCTTCACTTAGTATTTTCATAATTTCGTTTCTGCTCAACCTTCCCAAGTACCTGAAATTCTTCGGAGTATTATCCTTTATTAAGGAGGTATCCCCAAAACCTATCATAATAAATTCATAATCGGGAAAATCCTCTGCAAGTCTAATAAACATCTTGGGATTCTTGTTCTCGGCTATTCTACCGACCCATACCAAAGTCGGTTTTGATGTTTTTCTCGGTTTTATATCAGGATTTTCCTGCACATTGTAGCACATGGATGTTTCTTTCCACCAGAATCTTCTATCCGCGTACTCTTTCTGCTTCTCATTCTGGGCGATTATTATATCCGCGCTCTCCATACCCACATTGGCCATAATATCCAAAATCAACCCGTAGGGTATGAAAATCTTCCTTTTAGAAAACAGCAGTGTGTACTTTAGGAATCTTATGCCTTCAAGGGCATTTGAGCTCCATATAAACTTGGAAGAATACAGGACTTTGGATAGATAACCGACAAATGTAAGTGCATCCCTTCCCCTCTGAAACACGATACTCGGTTTTATCCTATCCAATTCCTTCAAATATACGGGTATTTTAAGAACATCAAATCTTGGCTTTTTAAGATAGTGGATATACATATCCCCTTCCTTCAAAACCTTCCCTTCCCTACTTGAATCGTTCGTTGATACTATCAGATGAACCTCAAAATCGTTATCGGAGGATAGCTCCTTTGCTATGTTATAAACCTGCAAGTGCGAGCCCGTTATAAAAACGCTCCCATCATAAGGATGATGATCGGACAGAAACGCTATCCTCTTAAATCCCAAGTCTCTCCTTTATCTCTCTAAGCGTATCCAAGGGTTTTCTGCTCTTTGTTACTTCCCTACCTATCACCAAAATATCTTTATCTCCAAGCCATTTCAACTTATCTATGCTTATGACCTTCTCATGATCGTCCTTCCCCCTTCTCATTCTCGCACCGACGACTACCAAATTCAGCGCCTTAAAGGTTTTCCTAACATGCCTCGCGTGTATTCCGGGAACCACCGCTCCCCATGCGCCCGTTTCAACGGCCATACGACTTATGGCCATTATGATCTTCCTTATGTTCTTTTTGAAAATCAAACCTGCCCAATTCTCGGGGGTGCTGCTGAGTATGGATACGACAGCTATTTTTAAATCGGGTCTTTCATTAACGGCGGATCTAACCATCTCGTATCCTCCTAGGCCATGAACGGTTATGAGATCAACCTTCGGAAGGGATTTTAAGCTGTCAGATATCACGCTTGGAATATCGTAAAGTTTTAGATCCAAAAAGATTCTAACCCCATCCTTTATCAAACTCTCTACATTCTTCTTACCATCGTTTATGTATAAGGGAATCCCAACCTTAAACATATCAACCTCATCCCTTAATTTATCTATAATATCAAAAGCCTCCTTCCAATCAAAAGTGTTAAGAGCTAGACATATACGCGTCATATTCATATATCCTTACAAAAAATTCCCCAAGCTCGGTTATTTTATCCAAAAAAGCCTCGGGTAGTATCTGAATCTCCCCCTTTCGCTTGATCACGATACCTATGAACACCCCTTTATATCCGAATGATGGTATATATACACCTGATGAAGTGTAAAATACGCTCATCCAAAATGAAGTATATTTGTTTAAAAGCCTTTTTGTAAAGAGTAATCCTTCTTCACCACGCATTTCCGTAGGCATTATGAAGAATGGGAGATTTACACATAAGGAAAGTATGTGATCAACGGGTATTATTCTTGCTTCACTTTCCGGAAATTCGTTCAAGGATATCTCTCTAATGCCATCTTCATAGGAAAATCCAAGTATAAACTCCCCCAGGATGATTGAAGCCGCTTTATTATTACTTTGTAGGAAAAATGTAGCCTTAGGAGGAGATAGTTTTATCTTCGCAACTTCCTGAGGAGAGATGATCTTTGGGATGCCAACGGGCATTTTCAAAAGCATCTCCACTTCATCTTTTGTAGGCAACCTCTTTCCCATTTTTTTTAAATTTTCAAGGTCCTTTTTAACTATCCTATGGATTATCTGCTCATTGGGTATAAAGATCTTCGCAGGCGCCTCCGTTAAATCATATTTCCTAACGATACTCCTTGGCCATTCAAATACCCTTTCAAGATTTTCTAAGGATGAACCCCAGGTACTCTCCAAACCCACTATATCCCCGTCCTTCATATAGACTATGACAACCCCATAACCCTTATCGGGTGGTGGTATAATATGAAACTTTCCCGTCTCCTTTTTCTTAGATGCAAAATACAATACCACCGATGGATTCATTTACACCATATATTATAACCTTGAAAAACTTTGTTTGACATAAACCTAATACAACATTCTGATAATGAAGTGGTGATTTAAAATATCAGGAAGCTTAAAATGGATATAGCAAGGGTGTATATTGAGAATATCCAAAAGTACCTGCTTATCAAAATCCTTTTAAGAGCATAAAGCGATATAACCCCCGTTATGAATGTTATAAACCATACGATTACATCAGCGGAGGTTAAATTAAAGTTTCCAACATCCTTGAATTCTATTAAAAATGCTCCGAGCGACGCCGGAAGGAACATCCAAAACGATAGATTAAAGGCTTCCTCCATCTTCAATCCGACAAAAATTCCCGCCGAAATCGTTATACCTGATCTTGAAACTCCGGGAAATAGGGATATAACCTGAAATAAACCCATAAAAAGCGAGGTTAAAACCGTAGGATTTTTGTTTTTGGAAGGGAAAAACTTGGTTATGAATAGTATTATGCTCGTTATGAGGAATGTTAAAGGTAGGATCTTAGGATTTTCAAAAGTCCTTTCAATTGTTTTAACCAACAACACGGTGGGAATCAAAGGAAGCGTTGCTATGACACTCAAAGGAAAGTATCTCTTAAAATTTTTCCAAAGAAATACCTCCCTGTATAAAACCGCAATAACCGAAAAAAATGTTGCTGTATGCAGGAAAGTCTCATAATAGGCACCTTTATATTCCAAACCGAAGATATGTTTTAACAAAACCAGGTGTCCTGAACTGGAAATGGGTAAGAATTCAGTTATACCTTGAACTACACCGAGAATAAGCTTCTCTATAACCAACCAAACACCTCCAAAAATGTCTTCCTAAGTTCATCAATGTTCTCCTCTATGATCTTCTCTATTTCATCCTCGGGAACGCCCATTTCCTCACCCTTTGTGAAAGCCCCTTCCTGTATGTTGTTTTCTAAGGCGTATCTGAAATTTCTGATCTCTTCCATGTCAAAAACCCCGTATTTACCCTCTTTAACCCTCAGTAAGAATTCATTTAAAGGTATCACCTCCTCCGAAAACACTTCAATGTATATCTCGTAAAGGTTCATAATTAAAAAAGCGGAGAGGGAGGGATTCGAACCCTCGGAGGGGATATACTCCCCTCAGCGGCTTAGCAAGCCGCCGCCTTCGGCCGCTCGGCCACCTCTCCGCTAACCGTATATTATAAAGGCGTTAGTATTTCAATATAACGGATACATTCCAGAAGGCCGGAGCGAGCAATCCGTTGCCGAAACCCGTAAAGTCTATGATCACCCTCTTCGCTATGGCCACGGATGCACCATAATAGAATGTGGTATTTGAGAATGTGGCTTTGCTTTTCGTTATGTTTTCACCTGGTACATCTATATCGTTCGTCGTTTCAGTGGTACCACTGGGAGTTTCAGTTTTAGTTTTACTTTCAACATTCCAATCATAGGTCTTGGTCGTAGTGCTTGAAGATATGTGGGAGTAAAGCGCGCCGAGTCTCAGCTTCACATCCTCCCAAGATGCTATCGGTATCAACTCAAAACCTACGGGTATATAGTAGTTTATATCCATTATGGATGTGTTTTCTTTGTATGTTGATTCCGTCCAGGTTGTGGTCCTTGAATCTCCCGGATTATCTATGGAGCCGTTTCCATCAAGATCGGTTGTCGTTATATTCTTTGTGAGAACCCTCGTATATTCCCTGCTTATCCCGCCGAAAGTGAATCCCAATCCAAGACCGACACCGAACAGCACCTGCTCATGAACCGGATACTTGTTCCTCAGGTATATGAGTATATTGTGTATATTTGAGGAGTACTTGTATTCGGATATGGTTGAATCAATGAAACGGTAGGTGGGATTTGGGGTGTTCTGGTAGCGAGCGGTATCTAATACTCTATTGGCCCTACCCTTTCCATTTGAGAAAAATCTCCCAGCATAGGCAAACATCAGATTTGATTTCCATGTTTCAGAACCGAACTGGAGATCCGTTTGAAAACCGAAGATAGGTCCAGAGGCTTTTGCATTGGATGAGATAGACCCACTCCACTTCTGCCCGTTAAAAGTATCGGCCTGTGCCGCCAATCCACTCTCGGCATAATAATTTCCCGTATCACGATCGCCAACTCCACCAAATCCAACGAATACCATTCCGGAAAATCCTCCGAATCCGAAGGAGAAAGCTCCGAGAATCGGTGTGATGGTAGTATCAGCGACCTTATATGAAGTTGCGGAATCTTTGTTCGTTAGCGAATCATTTAGATTATCATAAGTTTTCTTTACATAGGTATAGTTTCCATAACCGAATGGGAATACACCCGTCCTCTGGGGGTAGGATCTTATGGACTGATTGGAGTATAGGAACAGAAACCCAAAGCTCTGAGTACCGAGAGATACGAGGAAGCCCTTCTCCCCAAAACCTCTGCCGTAAAAGATCGTATCACTTAATGCTGTCTTATCCTCATACTTACTCGCGCTATCATTCCAGTTTCGGTAGTATGTGGTGTCAAGTTTGCTTGATATTCCCGTATTAAAATCCGTCTGCATATACAAGGGTGATAGATTTGCGAAGAAGTTAGTCTTTGCACCTAGAATGAGTTGATTATTCGTGGGTTGTGTTGGATCAAACAACCTCTCATTACCGAATGGATTCGTTAAGGCTGAGAAGAATCTTCCTCCTTCTATCTCGGACAACTTTACCGGATAGAATATCCTGTCCAGATCATCCTCAAATAGGAAGGATGTGTGCATGAATCTGAACGAATACACACCTCTGAGAGCGAAGACGGTCTGGGGATACGCGTAGAAGAGCTGAGCTCCGAGATCACTCGCAAAAAACATAAACAGAAAACCACTTATGATAAATTTAAACTTTTTCATAGGTGGGTATTATAAGGACGAATTTTAATATATCTTACACATTTACAAACAACCTCTCTCAGTGTTGGATAAATCCAATCTTACACAGGAATCGTTTCCCTTCTTTAACCGAGGAATAAGAGATATGGCCTCATCAAGTGAAAGTTAAATACACACCTCAAAGTGCTATTGGTCACAACACAATTTCTTCAAATCTTCAATAAACTTATCAAACATTTTTATCTCTTCGCTTTCCTCAATCTTTTCCTCACTCATTACATAACCTCCATCCGTATCAACCTCCACTATCGCTCTACCTTTCTTTGCGGGCTTTTTGGTTTTTAAGGTTCCGTCCTCATCCAAGGTTATAAAGGTGATCTTGCTGGATATAATTACATGCTAAATTTAATATCTTCGTACCATCTCAGTATGTCCAAAGGAAGTTCGGAAATATGCCTTACTATACCTCCTAAGATAGTTTTGTCTCTCTTGGGATCAAAACCTCTTGGCATAAATTCGGGAACATTATCCACATAAACACCATCCAGGAACAGGGTAGCTAGGATTCTGTCCTTTGAGGGGTTATCTGGGCTTCCCCACTCCGATTGCCAAACATCCTTTTTTGACTGTCTTCCTTTATCAGGAGTAGCTAAAACGAATTTTATACGATTGGTTATTCTGTAATATAAGGAATAAAATAAGGTTTCCGTGAGCCTACCGTGCAAGCTAACTTTACAGCTAACTATTGCTATAGGAACCTCATTTTGTAGGGAGAAAATTACAATATCGGTATCTCCTACTATACCTTTATCAAAGATAGTTGTTATTATATCCTTACTTTGCTGCATTTCTAATAGAAGTTTTTTATCCTTAGCAAAGTTTATAATTGGTATGAATAATGATTGATATAATTTTGGAAACTTATGCTTGATAGATTTTATTTCACTCTTTTTTCCAATTCTTCTTATCTCTATATCTTTAATGATTCTTCTGACCCCTATATCACTGGCAGTATTATATATCATTCTGAAGCTTTCTTTAAGAAAATTTTCAACATAATTTTCCCATTCATTCCCCGCCTTAGATACTGCACTTTGCCTTGCCTTCAGTATTTTTTTCACGAATAATTTCTTCCTTCATTATTTTTTCCCCATATCCCAATTTGTAATATTCTTGCTTCCTTTATAAGCCTTTTCTTAGCCAATTTACAATAGTTTTCGTCAATTTCAACACCTATTCCCTTTCTATCAAGCAACGCGCATGCTATCAAAGTGGTTCCACTTCCCAAGAAGGGATCCAAAACCGTATCGCCCACGAAGCTGAACAGCTTGATACATCTTTTTGGTAATTCAATGGGAAAAGGAGCTGGATGTTTAACTTTTTTTCTACTTTCTCCCGGGAATGTCCATACACCGTTGGTCCATTCTATAAACTCTTCCTTAGTAATATCAGATTTTCCTTTTTTAGTTTTCTTCCAAATTTCTTTATAAAATATTACTATAACTTCTATAGGTGCAATTACATAAGGTGCTCTCGCGCTGAGCCAAGAACCCCAAGCGGTTCTTCTAGATATATTTCCTTCGTTCCATATTATCGTTGAAAAGTATTTCCATCCTATTTTCTTAGCTATACTTACGATGTCAGCATAAACACTTTGAAAACCTGACTCTTTCCTTCCTTTACTCTTATCCATTGGAATATTTAGACACATTCTTCCATCAGGTTTCATCAGCGAATAGGCTTTCCTTAACCATCTTTCGGTAAATTCAAGGTACTTTTCATACGGTATATCATCTTTAAAGGAATTATAGTAGATATCCACATTGTAAGGTGGGGATGTTACTATCAGATCTATTGAACCCTCTTCAATGAGGTTCGTCGTTAAAAAATCGTCATGAATGATTTTAATGTCTCCCATTCTCGTTTCAAAAAAAACCCTTCCAACATTTATTAGTTCTCTTTTCAAGTTTGATATTATAAGACTGAAAACTTTACATCCTTATAATACCCTACAATGGCTCACGCATATACTCCGGGTTTAAAGGTTTCCGAAAAAGCCGTCATAAGGAAGGAGCGGAGATTGCCTTTATGGGGAGATGTGTTGGTAAAAGAAGGCGATGTGGTTAAAGCCGAAGATGTCGTAGCGGAGGCTCAACTCCCAGGTCCCGTCCATCCCAAAAACTTGGCGGGTGAGATGGGTATTCCACCGAGCGATTTATCCAAGGTCCTACTCGTAAAAAAAGGTGAGCATATTTCAGCGGGCCAAGTTATAGCCAGAGCAAAAATACTGTTCGGTTTGATAAAAGTTGATTACAAGAGCCCCATAGATGGGTATCTTGAAGACTATTCTGAGATTACGGGGCAGGTGATTTTGAGGGAGAATCCTCAGCCTGTGAAGGTTTTGGCGTACATTGATGGTGTCGTGGAAAAAGTTTTACAAAGGGAGGGTGTTATAATAAGGACGGTTGCCGCCATGGTTCAAGGTATATTCGGGGTCGGTGGCGAAAGGATAGGAAAATTGCAGGTGGCCGTTGATTCTCCGGATGATGAATTAAAGCCTGAAAATGTAACGGAGGAGATGAGAGGGTGTATAGTGGTAGGTGGTAGGACGGCTGGTATGGAAGCACTTTCAAAGTGTAAGGAAGTCGGTATAGAGGCGTTGGTTTTAGGATCAATAAACGATACGATTTTAGAAGAATATGTTGGACACAAGATAGGCGTGGCTATCACCGGAAACGAGGATGTGCCTTTTACACTCATAATAACGGAAGGTTTCGGAAATCTCGCCATGGCAGATAGGACTTTTAATCTTTTTAAGAAGTTCGCTGGGCTTAAAGCTTCCGCCAACGGTGCCACCCAAATAAGAGCGGGCGTTCAAAGGCCAGAAGTTATAATCTTCCGTAAAGATGTGGATTTTAATGAGGAGATCGTTGATAAGATGGAAAGCGGGCACCTTGAGGTGGGCACATTGGTCAGGATAATCAGAGATCCGTACTTTGGTGAGATAGGGGAGGTCGTGGATTTGCCGAACGAACCTGTGAAGATAGAAACGGAATCAATAGTGAGGATATTAAAAGTTAAATTATCGGATGGAAGAGTGATAGAGGTTCCAAGGGCGAATGTTGAACTTATAGAGACTTAGAATATGGAGATAATCCTTTCCATTCATAGCATCATCAGGTGGTTGGTTATAGTATCAGGACTATTAACATTTTTGGACCTGCTAAAAGATAAACCGCGATTCTTAAAGCTCTACACGATCATATTTGATATACAGGCTTTTGTAGGGTTGATCCTCTGGATACATTATCTGATCAATCTGCAAGGTATAAACTTTAAGGATTTTCATATAAGATTCTTCGCGATTGAACATCCCTTTCTTATGCTCTTGGCCCTCACTTTCGCGCATATAAGTGGCATAAAGGCCCGTAAAGGAAACATCTGGAAGGTAAGCTTCGTAGTGTCCTTCGTTATAGTATTAGCATCTATCCCTTGGTGGAGAGGTTTCCTTTGATTCCACGAAGTACCTTTTTAAGTATTCCATGAATATCGGATCTATGGATGTTTTGGTTTTTGTCATTGGATCATACGCAACCTGAATGCTTTTAGCCTTAGCGCAGATCTCCCCTTTACCGTTGTATATCTCGTATTCTATGGTGAAGCTACTCCTACCTATGTGCGATACCCAGGCGTATATCTCAACCTCATCAAGGAGATACAAGGGTTTGAGGTAGTCTATCTCCACCCTCCTTATAACAAAGTGAAAGTTTCCATATTTTCTGTAATATTCGTCAAACATAACGACCCTTGCGTGCTCAATATAAGAAAGATAAACGGCATTATTCACATGCCCGAGCGTATCAAGATCACGATACCTAACATTCAGTTTGACCCTCACCATAAATCTACCTTACAACCACCGTATAGAGTTTTCCTTCTACATTTACCAAATACACCCCCTTCTTGATTCTGAAAGTACCCTCACCACTCACTTTAAATTCCCCTATAAGCCTCCCGTTTGTTGTATATATTTTAACCATCGCTGGGAAGTTCGTGCTAACCTCAATGTGCCCTTTTCCGGATGATACATCCACCCTCTTTATAGAAACCTTTTCAGCTACATTCACAGGATCATCATAACTGAGAACGCCGCAGGTATCGTTGTACGGATAGAATCCGCATGACACCGCCGTGTTATCATCAACCACTATAAGGGTGGTTGTTCCTGCGGAGGGAAGAACCATTATCTCGGAACATCCATCACCATCTATATCCGCGAAGGATGAACCTTCACCCACTATTCCACCCGCCGTCCATTCAATCGTTCCGGTTAAGGCGTTAAACATCCTGAATATACCATCTCCGAAGCACATACTCGCGCTATAATAAGGTACAACGGCTATTTCAAGTTGTCCATCGCTATCAAAATCCGAAACTACCCTTCCACCTCCATGGGTCATATTCGGTCCGTCAAATGTTTGCTGCCATATCAATGTACCCGTTGCACCGTTTATCACCACGGTTCTTCCAGGGGATCCGCAGTTGCAAGATCCCAAGGTTCCAACTATAACATCGTTTATTCCATCACCATTCACATCGGCCGTTGATATTGGACCACATGCCATCTGCCCTGATATATTGTATGTCCATAAAGACGATCCATCAACACCATTCAGAGCGTAAATGTTCCCCCCATCATCGGACACGAGAATCTCATCAATACAATCCCCCGTTAGATCCACAAGGGTTGCCGGGGTTCTCGTGTAATATCTCGTTGATATTGTTCTCGTCCATAGAAGCGTCCCATCCGTAAATCTATAAGCATATACCGTACCGTTTCCTGCCACCACAACATCAAGAGCCGTATCACCGTTTATGTCTCCTACCGCGGGAGATTTCGCTATGCCTATGAGAGTTGCACCACCCGTGGCCGCAGACCACACTACTGCACCCGTTGATGCTCTCAAAGCGTAGAGGGTGGTATTGTTATTCACCAATATAAGCGTATCCGCACCATCATAAGCAACGGCGGGAGCACCGGCGGAAGAACCACAGCCATAAGGTGCCGTCCATATGGTCGCCCCCGTTTGTCCGTTTAAGAGCGCGGTTGATGTGGAGCTACATACGATGACTTCCAACCCAGGAGTTGAAGGCAATACATCCGCTATGGCAGGAGCACCCCAGGATCCTCCACTCACCCCCGATGTCCATAGTATCGTACCGTTCGTTCCTCTAACCGCGTACACGGTGGTTGAACCATAACAGTTAAACACCAATTCCGGAAGACCATCGGCGTTTATATCCGCAACCGCCGGTTGAGATTCACCGCTGCATAAGGATAATGTATATTTAACACTCCATGAAGTTATCTGGCCTTTAAGCGCTCCAAAACCGTTATGTCCGAGACTACCATGAAGCATCATCCAATCTCCAAGAGCCACATGTCTCGGAGGAAATTGAGCATAAGATAAACCATAAAATACGCAAATTATACTTAAAACTTTAAAAACTTTGCGCAACATGATACGAATATTTTAAGGGAGTAAAACCCGTAAATCAACATAAAGGGTTCAATCGTGAATCTGAATCTGTTGTTCTCCCCGGGATCTATTGAAGAAACCAGAACATAGTATAGTACGGTTAGAATGACCAACCTATGCGTGTAATCCAACCTTTGGAAGGACAATAGGGAGGATAGTAGGCCGAGAACCACTATAAAAGTTATGATGAGGTATGGCCCCTTATTTCCGTAAATTATGGAGTATATTCCGAGTATCCTGCTTATACGCTTCTTATGGATTTCTCTCATAAAGGGGGTTCTCATAAGATACACATAAGGGGCCTTTAAGAACATATAAAACGACATTCCCAAGATTATGAATATCCTGTAAGGCTCATTGAAGAAAATCCTTAAACTTTCTTTAAAAAATCTCTTTGATACTTCCACATATATTGAATGGTTGTAATTCACCCGGGAAGTGTAAGGTTCCATCTTCTCATCGGTTATCACTACACCATAAGGTTTCCACTTTATATACTTCTCATATACATCAACCTTTGAGAAAGGTTTTTCAAGGAACATCTTTGAAGGCTTATATTTTAAAGGTATAACCTTTTCACTCCAAAATATCCCTTTCGCCACATTCATACCATACCAACTGCTACTTGAAAATGTCCCAAAGATCATAAAATTCTTTAAATGGGGGACTATGGAAAGGAGGAAGGGGAGGGAAAACGCGATAATTGAATACCTCATACCCCGTTTAATAATCACCACGATAAGGAGTATTATGAAAATAATCGGTTGGAATATGCTTATCAACCAAATCAATGCCGTTAATACGAACAAGGAAAGAACGAGTTTCCTTTTTATACAGAGATAGGCGAATAGGGTGAAAAAAAACATACTCGGGTATGTGTAGAAATACCAATTCTCATATAGGAACGATGAAGGATTCAATATAAATCCAAAGATTATGAGAATCAATAGAATTTTACGGTTCAACGACAGATGAAGGCCTATGAGATAAAGGAGAATGGTGGTAAGTAAGCCCATTAACATAAATGAGAGCTCCCAGAATATAGTTGGATCCGAAAATAGCTTCAAGGATAGGGATGTAAAGAGGTTGAAAAGGGGAGGTTGCATGTGCAGATATTTAAATATCGTCCAGGAATTAAGGTTATACAACCACAAAGGATCCAGAAGTTGCCAAGCCCATATTAAGGATGTCGTATCATACGAAAGATCGACGAGTTTAAGGATCACCCTGCTTAGGACGAAAATCAGGGTCAAAATAACCAAATCCCTTTTCATTGAAATGTGTATCTTATATGTACGAATAGGGCTCTACCGGGTTGCGGTAGGGATGCGGGGTCCAAGGATCTGTATCCGATCTGATTCGTAATATTATAAACACCCACATTGAATGTGAAGTTTTCGTATTTTGATGATAGGCCTATATCTAAGGTATAAAAGGATTCTCTTTCTTCCTCTATTTCAGATACCCCTTCGGTTTTCGCCTGATAGAAAAGGTTGATATATAGAGAAGTAGGCGATAGAGTTTCCAATCTGAGGGAGATTCTCGGTGGAGGAATATCGGAAATTATACTTCCGCCGGATCTACCTCTCATAAACGTTAAAGCGGGTTTTATGTTTATAATTCCCACCGTCAAATTCCCCCTCACTTCAACGCCCGTTATCAAGCCGAGCTCCGAAAGGTTCTTGTAGGTATATACCGTATCCTCTTTTACCATCTCAATTAAGTTCCTAACACCTATAATAAAACCCGTAAGTTCAAAGTATCTATGGAATCCTAAGGAAGTTTCAAAGGTTAGGGCATTCTCGGGTTTCAGATTTGGGTTTCCTATTAAGAAACCTCTCGGCCTCGGTGTATATGCGTTCGTTTCAAGGAATGAGGGGAATCTATAAGAGAATATGAGATTTGATCTTATATATACGATTTCCCTTATATTCTTAACAAAACCGAAATGTAAAGCGGGGGAGAATTTGAAATTTCCGACATTTGAAGCTGAGAATAGACCGATCCTCCCACCATAGGAAAGTTCAAGATTCCCCTTTGAAGCATATCCCAAGATAAAGAAACCGAATTCATGTAAATAAGCGTTTTTTAATTCATCGTATTTCCATATACGGTTGAAATACACCTTGGAATTTACACCGTACCTTCCAAAATAATCAAAGCCAAAGGATAACCTATCGTGGGTGTAATAATATCTTAAAGACAGGTCATTGCCAAATCTATGGTTTTCCAAGGTATCATGGGATTTGATCTTCCTACTCAATGTGTAGTAGTTATGAAAACCCAATTCCCATCCCTTGAAACTGAAAAACATGTAGTTCTCATCTATTTCTGGATAGTAATTGATTGAATTGCTCTTGTAGGCTCTGTAAAAGTCCCTTGCCAGAAAGGAAACTATGGAAAGCCCAAAATCCTCTACATTGAAAGATAAGGTCATGGTATATTTTTTAAAACCAGAAGGATTCGCCGGCACCATGGAGAGTAGGTCTCTCTTTAAGGTATCGGGAAAGTAATAGTTCTGCGCATTATAACTTCCAAAACCCATATAGATGTTTTTTACAGGTTTAAATCCCAAATATCCGCCTATCAAACCGTTGTTTGAATTGTAGGATAGCTTCACCTCCTGGGGGGAGTGAGTTCCTTTTAAAAAATATAAAACTGAACCACCTATGGCATCCGAACCGAAAACCGTGGAACCCCCTTTAAAAACTTCAACCCTCTCTATAACATCCGGTACGGCGTAAAACAACGATGGTCCTATCTCCCTCTCCGTGGTTATTTTCATGTTTTTTAAATAAACCAGTGTTCTAAACCTCGCCAAACCTCTCACCGCTGGGACGCTTCCAGCTACATCCTTACCTTCATAGGAAACTCCCGGTATAAACATAAGCATCTCTTCGGGTTTCATATACGGCGAAGGTTGGTATATTAAGTCTTTTTCACCTATGTGTTCAACAGTTTTCGTCCTTTCAACCATTCTCAGTGGTGCGCTTTCAACGATTATCTCACCTATTTTAAAAGGCCTTTCTTTTAATTTTACTTCTATGTCCTTACATTCGGATGTTATCCTACTCGTCTCATACCCTACGGCGCTTATAACTATGATTTCACCGGAATCCGCCTTTATTTTCGCATAACCTTTATTGTCCGCATAGGTAGAGAAGCTTTCCCCCTTTATGTACGCGTTAGGAACGGTTTTTATAATAAATTCACACTGACTTGCGGCAAATATAAAAATCACAATCCAAATATTATATCCGAGATAAATAAACAATGAAGTCTCATCATATATTTCTACCCAAACATATCCCTTATACTCATTAAAAAACGATGCAAATCCAAGTTTTTCAAGAGAAACTCCTTAACTCTCCCACTAAGCTTCGTGTTATTGATACCATTTTTGACCAATAAAGATTTTTTATTGAAATATCTTGATATTTCCATTTCTGTAAATTTTGGTTTCCTGTTATAAAATTCTTCAATCAAAGGACTAATGCTAACTATCTCTATACATATAAAATTTGGGACATGTAGAAACCTATTCCTTTCTTGAAACAACTTGATATACTTATTTATATCTTGATCCTCCAAGGTTTCCCAATGATTTATCTCTAAACACCACAAAATGACCGAATTTTATACCTCTTACCCTTAAATTTGCGCATTCTCCTAAAAGATTTTCAAAATAATTATTAGCGTTCTGCTTAAAATTGGAGGTTATAAATTTGATTGATATGGCCATTTCTATTTCTGGAATATAAAACACACTTTTAAAGCCTACCCTTTTTTTAATAACCTTAACTCCTCTTTTAACGATGGCCACATCAATAATTTTCGTATAGTATTCACCTTCCGTTTGAACTTCTTTACCGTTTAAGAAATATACCAATCCACGAATGCAAAGGTTTCAGTTTCTCCTCGCTTCTATCTCCAAATAGAAGATATTTAAAATAACTCTCCTTTATAGCATTATAAAAGCCTGTATAAATATTTTGCTTGCTCATAATATACTTCCCTTAAAAAGCTATTTATAGTTTCTTTATCTTCCTCTTTTCTTAAAAACTCCACTTGTTTATCCGAAAGTTTAGGAATACCAAAGTTTTTAATGAAAGTTTTTGAATAAGACTTCCACCCGCCCCGATAGCTTTTGGATGTTGATTCAATATACACCTTCATTATTTCAGAATTTAGAATCTTTTTCAGTAAATACAGGTCTGTAAAAGGTTCTATTTTGGGGAAAATACCATATCCGCTATAAAATGTAGCGTTTTCTTTTTCACATACCACAAAAGTGGGATTTAAAGCCATTGGAGGAGTTAGTATTTTCCTTCCAAAGGTGGTATTTATCCCTTGGGTTCTTCCATAGGCATACCAAGTTTCATATTGTTTTCTTCCCTTATCTCTCTTAGTGAGAATATCCTTGCAGAATAATAAGTATTTGTATGTTTCTGGGAATCTCTCCTTTAATTCCTCTTCACCCACTATAACATACATACGATTAATCTTCTTATATGGAAATATGATTCTTCTTCTATTTTTTATAATATCTTCTTCCGATTTTATTATGCTAACTTTTATTATCTCTTTCGTTATTTCTTTTTCTATCAGAAACTTCTTTCCTCTGAAATATTTAACAAAGTACTTTCCATCCTCCTCTGGATTATCCAATATATACACTTTATCAGCCAGTGTAGCGAGTCCCACTCTTATGTGTGCTATATCTTTGAGTTTATAATAGGAATTCTCAATGATTTCAATGAACTCCTTATCGCTTTTTGAAACCAAAACCCACTTTTCCGCATGAAGATCCTCAAAATGTACCTTCTCATCTTCCAAAACATTTAAATCTTTCATATCATTATCGTTCCTTATTTTCTTTAAAATGAAATAACTTTTTGGTTTCTTAGAGATTATCGTTATAGCGGTATAGGTGGTGATTCCTTCAAAAACCTGATAATGATCAAAATCCACGATTTCCTCAATATACCTTTTCTTTTGAAGGAATTTTCTTAAACTTTTAGCCGCATGAGTTGTGAAATAGCTGTTTGGTATTATATATCCCATCTTTCCATCATCGGCCAGTAATTCTATTCCAAGTTCAATAAAAGGAATAAACACATCGGTATCTCCTTGGGCGAATTTCCAATACTTTTTAATTATTCCCCTTATATTCTCATCCATATTCTGTATTCTAATGTAAGGTGGATTACCTATAACCGCTTGAAACTTTAAGCCTTTTAAAGCTTTTTTTAGAAAATTTTTATCCAGACTGTTTCCGAAGTAAATGTTGAACCTTGTGGGTATTTCGCCTTCTTGTTCAAAAACGATCAAGGATAAAAGTATTTTGGTTCTTTTAACCGCTCTTGGATCAATGTCTATTCCAAATATATTCTCTTCAACCAACTCCTTATAAGTTTTCTGCAATTTCCGTCTTAATTTAAATAATGCATCTATCAAGAACGCACCGCTGCCGCATGCTGGATCTATAACCTTTATATCTTTACTTGGATTTTCCAAAATAACACGGGTATTTATATAATCAACTATGAAATAAGGTGTGTAGAAAGATCCGCTTAATTTCTTGAACTTATCATCAATTGTGGTTTCAAACTTTTTTATAACTTCCCAAATATCTGAATTCTCGCGATAATTTATACGAGAAGGTAAAATTTCAATCCTTTCATAAAACTTACCCAAAAACTCCTCAAAATTCAATTTCTTAGAGATCAGATACCTTCCTATGATCTCCTGCTCAAATCTATCTAAACTCATCACATATTAAAATTCACACCCACACCCAAGCTGAAAAGTGTATTTATCTTTTTCTCCTCCTTCGTGTTTCCACTTAAAGCCCTTGATATATCCGAGAATTTCATTCTCTCCGCTGAAAATAAGAACATCCACGGGGTATCCTTATGGGTGTAAAAAACCGAAAACCTTAGAGAGGCGGGACTCTTATCCCCTTCGTTCAATATCCCCAAACCTCCTGATATTTCAAAAGATTTATAATGGTATATACCTTCAAATCTGAGCCTTTCGTACCCACCGACAAACGCTATAAACCTTATGAAAGGAGCACCTAAGCCCGCACCAAATGATGCATTCTTTACAATATAAAGGGTGGAGTTCCACAGATTTAAATCAACGGATAGAAATGCCTCCATCCTGTCATCCTTAGGAAGGGTACTATTTCCGGATAGGAAATCATCCGAATAACCCCTTATAAAATATACTCCAAACTTTACATTTCTCTCCTTTTTCATAAGAGGTTCCACCTCAACCTCAATGTTTTCCGATTTGGTATTCACACTTTCATCTGTACTTTGAGTTTTTTCCTCCTTCTTCTCCTCTTCCTTTTCGCTCGTATCCTTAGGATTTAAAAGCTTCTCAACGGTTTCCTTGTTGTAATTATCATCAAACAGTGAAGGTTTGAGCTTATAAGCTGTGTTATACTCCCTTTGGGCTATTTTATAAGCCTTATATTTGTATGCAAGAAAACCGTAAAAGAAGTGCCCTTCCGCATAATCCGGATCTATTTCAACCGCCTTCTGGGCGTGGGTTATAGCCTCATTGTAATCCTCAAACATCAAAGCCTTCATAAGCCCCCTCCCGAGCTCTTCATAGGCTTCATACATATCGGTTCCGGCGTATTTACCTTTAAAGTTCCTTAATTCAACCTTTTTTAGAACCTTCTTTACCACATGAACGGGGATTGCGTAGGATAATGCCTCCCTATTACCCCCTTCCTTGGCAAAAACCACACCCACAACCTTCCCATTTCTATCTATAACCGGCCCCCCGCTGTTCCCCGGATTCACGCTCATATTTAACAGTATCGGATTGGAATTTCTATCCGAAGCGACGAAACCGAACATGACCTTTAACTGATTATCGTGATATGAGGTTCCGGGATAACCTAATGCCGCTACGGGTTCCCCTTGTTTCAACTCCTTTCTAAGGGAGAGGGTCAAACTTGGGAATTTCTCGCCCGTTATCTTTAAAATCGCTATATCGTTATCGGGATCATCGTATATAATTTCCGCAAAATACAACCTATCAACCAATTCCTTAAAGTTGGATACGGTAGGACCATTCAAAATAACCGCTATCACCTTACCCGTTCTTATCACATGACTGTTTGTGATTATGGTGCCGGATGAATCTATAAAAAATCCCGTACCCGTTGATACATTCCAATCAACCGCTATATCCCCCACGGATCTCAACTTAGGCAAACCGAACGATATTATTCTAACCACCGCATCCTTCTTTTTCTGCGTGAGCAGAACATCCCAATTGGGCAAAGTTATCTGAGATACGATCATAACCATATTCAACCAGTATTATAAGGCTGACAAATTTTACACCCTTAAAATTCTATCTATGGTGATCTTGGTCTCCTTCTTTACGCATCCAGAAACTGCGCTTTGGGTCAATGGGAGAATCTTTGTGAGCGATATAGGGGAGTTTAATAAAAGGGACGGTAAGGTGTATCTGAGGAAAGGTAGAAGTTGGGAAGTTTATGCCTCATATCTACGGGATCCGAAGGGTTTGGCTTACTGTAAAGGTGTGTTGTATGTCGCTGATGTTGATAGAATATGGGCGGTTAAGGATAAGTCCGCCGTGTTTTTGCTCGTGGGCCCGAAGGAGTTTAAAGCGGAGTTTTTAAACGGCTTGGTGTGCTACATGGGTAGGAAACTTTATGTTAGCGATACTTATGGGAACGCGATATACGAGGTGGATATCAGATCACGGAAAGTTAAAAAGGTTCTTGAAGTGGAAAAACCCAACGGTTTGAGCGTTGATGTAAAAGGAAACCTTTATATAATAACTTTCACAAAGCCTGGTAGGATCCTCAGATGGAACGGCAATAAACTTGATACCTTACTCGTCAGTGAGGATATTTCAGGAGGGGATGGAATAGTTTATGATCCCGAAACCCGCAGCATACTCGCATCCGGGTACGAATCGGGTAAGGTCATACACCTAACGCCCGATATGAAGTACATCGTTATAGCGAAGGGTTTAAGGACACCCGCGGGTATAGGCTTTGATGGAAAAACGGTATATATACCCCTCCTTGAAGAAGGAAAGCTCATAAAAAAGAGGATAAGATGACGGCAAAGGAGATAAAGAAAGAGGAGATAATGCTCAAAGTCATTGATATACTTACCGAGAAAGGGATTGATAATACGAGTATGAAGGATCTGGCGGAGCACCTCGGAACATCCAAAAGTTATTTCTACTTTTACTTCCCATCAAAGGATGATCTGATATTCAGCATATACAAGTATATAATGAACCTCGCTCTGGACTATGTTGAAGACTTATCAAGAAGGAAGCTTTCACCTTCAGGTAAGATAATCCAATGGATAAAATGGCATTTTAATTATGTAAGGCGGAGGCCCAAGTTCGTCAGCTTCATGTACCAAACCATGATCTCCAAGTTTTCACTTCTCGCTAAGGTCAAGTTCAGCAAGGAGATACACGATATGCATGTTAAATATGTCTCAATGTTGGCAAATATAGTATCACAGGGGCAGAAGTCGGGCGAATTTAGAAACGGAGATAATCCATATATCTTAGCCTCGCTTATGATAGGGAGTTTGTATATGGGTATAAAGATGGCTTATGTGGGTATAGCGAATATAAATCATGTAGAGGATATAGTGGTGGATACCTGTTTGCGTATGTTGGGATATGAAAAGATTTAGGAATCTTTACATTTTGAATTTGCTCTTTGGTATATTATGGTTCATGGTTTGTTATGCTTTATTTTCTTACGCATCTCTGAAAGAAGGGTGGGTTTATGTTTTCATAGTGGGAAGCGCGATATTTCCCATATTCGTTTATCTTTCAAAGTTTTACGATATATACAGGTTCGCTTGGCATGTTGAAAAAAAGAACAAAAATTTGAAGGAAAGATTGGTATCCTTGATAGAGTTGAAAGATGTTAAACACAAATCCATTGAGAGGTTGCATGAAGAGGTTTCAAGGGAGAGGATGGTTTTTGCGCCCATAATGAACCGCTTCATGTTAATACCATTCATTTTCTCCTTATCGGTATTCCTCCTATCTTTCATTAGTCTTCCTACGAAGCCCAAGATAAGATTCATACCCGCTTATTCAAAGATGTTTGTAGGGGAGACGCTGTTTATAAAAACCGAGCCGAAGGTTGAAAGGATATTTATAAGGGGTTTGGGAAAGGAGATCAGAGGTGATGGAAGATTCTTAATAACCGATTTGGATCCGGGAAAGTACGAGATCTATGCGAAGGGATATGAAGGGAAGGGTAGGATAGATGTTATCCCGAGGCCTTTGGTCTATAAAATAAAAGGTTTTATAGTTCCGCCGAAATATACGGGACTTTCCCCAAGGCCTCTGGGAAAGGAAAATGTGGCTTACGAAGGTTCCGTATTTAAAGATTTGGAAATCAAGCATAATGGAGATAGCGCTAAATTCCTGAATCTTCCTATGGTCATAAAGAGCGATGTGAAGGTGAAGGTTAAGGTTTTCAAAGATGATAGGAGTTTCACTTATGAAGCCTTCTCAATAAAAGTCATAAAAGATATGCCTCCAACGGTTTCAATAAACCCCTCAGGTATATACAAGGTTCAAGGTGATGAGCTGGTTGTAGTCATATCCGCTTACGATGATATTAGATTAAAAAAGGTGGGTTTTAAGGTCATAGATGGTAGTAAGGTCTGGAATGAGGAAAAAACTACGGAATATCCCAATTTATCCTTTGATATAGCATTTAAGGTCAATGATACATTGAAGGTATTCGCTTATGCTGAGGATGTTGCAGGAAAATACTCCACATCCGATACGTTGATAATCCTTCCAAAGGATCCCCTTGAAGATTTCAAGGAGAAACTTTTATCGCTTGACAGGATAGGTAGGTTGGAGAGGAGGTTGAAAGATATAGAGGAGAAACTGAAAGCTACGGGGAAGTTATCTTATGAAACCAAGCAGGAGATCACGGCTGCGACCAAATCCGTCAGGAAAACCTACGATGAGATCAGGGAGGCTTTGGAGAGGTTGGCGAAGGAGTTGAATGATCCGGAAATATCAAGTCTTATAAATGAGGTAAGGAAGATGCTGAGGGAAGCTATGGATGAGGAGCTCGCTAAGAGACTTGAAGAGTTGAATAAAGCGTTAGAAAAGGCTGATCCTAAGAAGGTAGCGGAAGCCTTGAAAAATCTCAGAATATCTCAAAGGGAGTTGAAAGAGCAACTCAGAAGATTCAAGAAGCTTTTAGAGAGGTTTGCGCAGGAGAGGGAACTCCGAAGACTATCGGAAAGGCTTATGGAATTATCCAAGAAACAGCAAGATATAGTAGGGAAATCGGACAGCCTGGCCCAGAAGGAAATATCAAATGAGATAGATAGCATAATGAAAAAACTTGAAAATTACGCAAAACTTGAAGATATAGATAAGGAAACTTTGAAGGAATTGCAAGATACGCTCGCTTCCGCAAAGGAACTCTCCGAGAACTCACTTTCCCGTATGAGATCCGGAAAGAAATTCGCAAAACAGCAGGCAAAAACCGCCTTGAAGCTTTCGGAGGCATCAAAGTTGGCCGAGAATCTATACAACTCCTTGGTTCAGAACAGGATGGAAGAAATCGTATCCCAGTTGAACGACATAGGGGACATATCAACATTCATAAACAGCAGGATGAATGAGGATCCGGATATGAAAGATATAGATAGGGCCAAAAGGATAATGCTGGATGTCAGGGATAGGCTTAAAGAGCTGTCCGAAAAGAATGTTTTCGTATCTCCCAAACTCAAAGACATAGCCGAGGATGTATATAAAAACCTTAACAAGGCCCATTCCTCAATGGCGAAAGGGGATAAGGGTAGCGCTAAAAGGAGTTTGAAAAAAGCCAGTGAAGGCCTTATGAAGCTTAGCATCATGACTCAATCAGCAGCCAAAGCCTGTCAGAATGCGGGTGGTTCAACGGGTATGGCGATGTTTCTAAGGCAGCTTTCAAGGATGGCGGGAGAGCAGGGAGCCATATCCCAGAATCTCATGCCCGGATTAACCGAGGAGGAACTCGCGGAACTCGCGGCTAGGCAGATGGCTTTAAACCAGGCTTTAAGAGGACTGATAAACAATATGAGGAGAAGGGGCATGCCGGGGGATATTCTCAGGGAGCTTGAAAGGACATTGAAGAATATGGAGGAATTGGAAAGGGAGTTGAAGGATCCAAAATCCATAAAGAGATTGAAGGAGTTGAGAAGGAAAGCGGAGAGGATAAAGATCAGATTACTTGAAGCGAGGGAAGCTTTAAGGAAGCAGAGAACGGAACCCGTCTATGAGGCTCAGAGACCTAAACCCTACAAGATAAACGATATGAGAACACGCAAGGTCGTGGATAGGAGGGTTATATACGAGATATATATGAAGATGCTAACGGAGAGGCGTATATCCCCGCAGGAGAGGAAAATTTACGAGGAATACATTAAAGAATTCCTCAGATGATAAGACTCCTGTTGTTGATTTTAGTAATTTCGCTTGTAGGTTGTAGAAAGAGGGGTTATCCACAAAAGGAGCCCAATTTACCCCCACCGGACACATCCAAAGGTGGATTGGTTTTTGGGGATCTCTATTGGACTTTCAACGCGGGAGGTCAGATCATATCAACACCCGCTATATATAATGACAAAATCATAGTTTCAACGGTAAATGGTAAGGTTCTGTCGCTTGATACCAACGGAAACCTACTATGGGAAGTTGATCTTGGGAGAACGGTAGCGTCCTCTCCAACCGTATCTCAAAGCGGGAAGATATTCATAACCACCTACGATGGGAATATTTTCTGCTTGGATGAGATGGGAAACACGATTTGGAATAATAATATACCGGCAAACATACTATCATCCGTTGCCGTGTATAAAGACAGGATCTTCGTAGGTGCGACGGATAATAGGATTTACTCCTTTGATACATCAGGAAATTCCCTCTGGTCTTATCCAACGGCCGGACCCATATTTTCAACTCCCGCCGTATCACCTTCGGGGATGATCGTAATATCCTCATCGGACAACTATATATACGGATTTGATACATCTGGAACCCTGTTATTATGGAAAAATGTTGGGGGATACACTTCATCATCTCCCGCCTTTGACAGCGCAGGAAACATATACTTAGCGACCACGGATGGCAAGATAATGAAGATAAGTGGGGATAGCGTAATATGGCAGATAAACTTGGGATCATCCATAGCATCGTCCCCAGTCATAGATTTTGACGGTGTGATAGTATCGTCAAGCGGTGGAAGGATAATGAAGGTAGGTTTCAATGGGTCGGTTTTATGGGATATTTATGTTCAACCTCCGGTTGAGATGACACCTGTTCTAGTAGAGGGAAATTACTTTGGTATCGTAGGTGGTGATAGCCTGTATTTCATAAGCGATACGGGGATAATCAAAAGCAGGATGATATACCATTCAAAATCCTCACCAACGGTCAGGAACGGATACATGTATCTCGGGAGCGATAGGGGTATGGTGATGTCTATCAAGCTGGAATATAACGAAAACCTCAAACCCTCCTTCTGGCCGAAACTCGGTAAAGACCTAAGAAATACATTTTCTTCGTTTTGATTTAAAACATCCTTAAAATTGTAAGGTTATGATCCGCGCAATAGGGGTATTAGTGCTTCTCGCATTTTATGTTTTTACGATCCTTTCAAAGTTTTACATGGAGAACTATGCGGCATATATCTTGGGAGCGATGACCGTATATGTTTCGCTTCTCTGGTTTCTCAAAGGATATGTTGAGTTAGGTGTGGATAATGTAAGGGGACAATTCTATGTTATTATGAGCTTAGCCTTTCTTTCAATGGGCTTATCCTTCTTCTTTTCAAAGATAGAAGATATATTCGTATTCAATCTGTTCGGTATAATCCTGGCAACGGTTGCGAGATTCTTCTTCTTCGCTGGAAATTTCCGATATATATGGTTCTTCCAAAAGTCGGGTTATTATTTAACATTCATGCGACTCATAATAGTGCTGGTGATATTTTCCGTCCTGTTCAGTTTAACATTCTATATCCCCAATGTGGTTAATGTATTTTCCAAGATGTCCCCTCTGGTTCTATTTATAATACTGGACTGGGGAATGGTTTTCATAGTCATATACAATCTTATGCTACTATGGGGTACCGATATAGGGAAGAAATGGGCGATAGGTGCCGCTGTTGTAAGTTTATTCCTATTCGGAGATGCCACCTTCGTCGCACAACTCCATGCAACCGTACCGTTTTTGATCTGGGCAACCGCCGATGTGCTTATGGCTTCCATATCACTTATGAAAGGATGAGGTCTTAAACTCCTCCCTATCCTCTTCGTCCCTATGGATTCTTTTCGTAGTTCATCCAACAACGACATCAAAGTCTGCGAAATCCGTTTCTTTTTTGTACGCACCTATCAGAAAAGTTTTCTGATTTCAGGTGGATAGTTTTTGAGTTGTATTTTTTTATCGGCTTGATTGATGAGCCTCTTGTATTTTTTTACTTCATCTTTCTCGCCGTGTTCGTAGTGAAGTAATATCATCTTATTGAGCGGGTAGGGGTATGATGTTATGAATGCAAGGAACTGACTCCTAACGAACGGGTCGGAAAATAAATCGTATGCTATCTGCGATATTATCCTGTGTTGATTTTTAATGTGCTTGTATCTTATGGCTTTGTATCCTACCATATCGCACCTCCTTTTATGCTTGCGATAGCTTGTGTAAGAAGAGGATTTCGGCGACATCAATTATTCCACTAAGAACGGCCTTTATGCGATGCTTCGGACAAACTGGAACTTATCAAGCAACCACCTCACACTCTATCCCCTATAGGGAAGCTATCACTTATGAAAGGATGAGATTTTAAACTCCTCCCAGATCTTCCCTTTCAATTCCTCTATGTTCTCACCCGTCTTTGCGCTTATAAATACCGTCCTATCCTCACCCAACTCATCCCTCAGTCTATGAATCACATTATCAGAAGGTAGG
Source organism: Caldifarciminota bacterium (assembly GCA_015492295.1). Classification (GTDB taxonomy): domain Bacteria; phylum Hydrothermota; class Hydrothermia; order LBFQ01; family LBFQ01; genus Caldipriscus. The sequence goes on along the minus strand of WGFI01000045.1, from coordinate 2,400 downwards.
AGATCAATCTTATTAAAGACATATAACTTGCGCTTACCTGCTGCTCCTATGGATTTCAGGGTTTCTTCAACGACCATGAGATCCTCTTTAAAATAAGGCTTTGATATGTCAATAACTACGAGAAGAAGGTCGCACTCCAAGGCGATGGCTAAGGTTGATTTGAAAGCCGCTATAAGTTGTGGAGGTAAATCCGAGATGAAACCCACCGTATCCGAGATTAAAATGGTATAACCGTTTAAATACATACCTCGTGTGAAAGTATCAAGAGTCGTAAATAGGGATGAACTTACTCGTAGGTTGGATTTTGTGAGTCTGTTTAGAAGCGTGGTTTTTCCCGCGCTCGTATATCCTACCAATGCGACTCTAAAAAAGTTCCTTTGGGTTTTTGTCCTCTGAATACGGGCCTTCTCTATATCCTTCAGCCTCCTTTTGAGAAAGGTTATCCTACGAAGGATCTTCCTCCTGTCTATCTCCAGCTTGGTCTCACCCGGTCCCCTCGTGCCTATACCACCACCCAACCTTGAAAAATATCCGGGCGCAACCCTCAATTTCGCCAAACGGTTTTGAAGTTGAGCCAATTCAACCTGTATCTTCGCCTCGGATGTGCGAGCATGCTGAGCAAATATATCCAGAACGATATCCACCTTATCCAAAACCTTTACAGGTATAACATTCGTAAGGTTCCTAAGCTGGGAGGGCGATAATTTTGCATCAAAAACAACCATATTCACATTGAATCTTTCCACCATCTCCGCTATCTCCCTCGCCTTCCCCCTACCTATGTAGTACGCTGGATCGGGTTTGAGTCTTTTCTGTACGATTATATCCACGACCTCACCACCAGCGGTTTTTATAAGTTCCCTAAGTTCTTCCAACCTTCTATATACCCTATCACTCTCACCCGGTCTCAATATTGATACGAGAAAAGCCTTCTCCCTCATCCACCGAAACCGAATATCCTAAAAGATGTCTTCTTTGTACCCTTCTTCTCCTTTGCTTCAATTGGGAATATCAGTACGGGTATCTTTAAGGGTTCTTTAAGTACCTCGTATCCTTCATACATCAAACGAACCTCTATGTCAAAATATCCGTAGCTCTCTTTTGTAGTTATTAGATGCCAACTGACTTCGCAAGGGGCTTTGAAGTTTTGAGCAGGTAGCGAAGATAAGGATATATATTCGGGCACCTTTATCTCAACCCTACCTTCCCCTTCACCCGAAAACACCAAGGTTAATTTAAATGGCTCGTTTATTTTCATCACACTTCCACACTCTATGTATTCAAGGGAGAAAGGGAGGTTTTCCTCCATCTCAACGCTCCTGCGAAATGAACCTTCGGGTCTTCTCTCCTCAAACCCCAAAGATACGAATCTTTTAACTATCCTACCGGAAAATCCTTTCAGCGCATCCATCATCTCCTCAACGGATTGGAATCTATTTGAAGGGTCGGGATCCATAGCCCTTAATATAAAATCCTCCAAGTCTTTTGGAATTGAAGGGTTTAAGGATCTCGGAGATGCCAATGTGTATTTCCCCGAAAGTTTCTGATAGTATATCTGTTTTATATCGCCTTCAAATGGGGGTTTCTTAGTTAGCATATGGTAGAGTAAAGCGCCGACGGAGTATATATCCGATCTATGATCAGCCAATTCAAACGACTTTATCTGCTCAGGGGCGGTATAATTGGGTGGGGGAATGAATGCGGTTTTTTTGAATCTCAAAGCGGCTCTCGCCGCTATTTCCGCCATACCAAAATCCACGAGAACGGGTTCATCACCTTCACCCAACCTAACATTTGAGGGTCTTATATCTTTGTGTATCAGACCTTTTGAATGGGCGTATTTTAAAGCATCAAGTATTGAAAGCGTTATATACAAAGCCCTTTCCATATCCAATTCGTCCATGATCTCACCCAAGTCTTTTGGGAGATAGTCCAAGACGAAGTATATGTATATTCCATCCTTGTCTATGTCAAGAACCCAAGATATGTGAGGATGCTCATCCAAAGAAGCCGTGTTCTGTATAGTACGTATCACGAATCTCGTAAATTCCAAATCCGACGCTATCTCAGGTATCAGTATCTTCAAGGCAACATCCTTTGATAGCCTCGTGTGGCGGGCTTTATAAACTTCAAATATCAAACCTCTGCCTATGAAATCCACAATCTCATACTTCCTTGACAGAACGAACCCTTTCTGCAATGGCACTACTTGATATTTTAAAGGTGATAAACTTACATTTTAAGGTGATCTTTTATAACATCTTCAAGTGTGGGTTTTCCTATCTCTTGAAGCTCATATCTCACTCTCAAAATGGGCTTATCGGTTCTTACGAGTTTTGATAGGTTTATGGGTGTAGCGCTTATTATGACATCCGCGGGACATGAGTTTATAGTTTCCTC
>WGFI01000044.1 GCA_015492295.1 Caldifarciminota bacterium | reverse complement strand
GCTATACTGTAAAGCTCGTACTTACCTTCCTTCAAAACCCACACTTCAATGGCCTTCTCACCGGGATATACGATCCAATACTCTTTAATCCCTGCTTCCTCATATATCCTAAACTTCTCATATCTATCCCTGTGATAACTCGTAGGTGATACTATCTCAACCACTAAATCGGGAGGGCCATAAATACGATCCTTAACTATCTCCTTCCTATCCTTAGATATAAACACCAGATCAGGTTGAACGACTGAGGTCTCGGATAAAATTACATCTATTGGGGACAAGAAAACAATACCCTTGCTTCTAACATGATTTCTAAGTATTAAATATAAGTTTCCCAATATCCCTTGATGCCAAGGTGTAGGTGCAGGCATTTCATATAACCTCCCTTTTATAACCTCATATCTTTTGTCGTCGCTAAGTTCCAAGTAGTCCCTATAAGTCCAAAGTTTTTCTTTAACTTTCATCAAAAACCTCCTTTAAATCAACTTCAAAGCCTTTCAAAACTCTGCTCTTAACCTTACCTTCCTTCTCAGCAAAGGAGTATAGCTCATACCTTCCACCTTCACCCAAAGCCCACACCTCAATAGCCATCTCATCTGGATATACCAACCAATACTCCTTTACGCCAAAAGACTCATATATCTCCTTCTTAACAACCGTATCCCTCCTTATAGTCGTAGGCGATACTATCTCAACTACCAAATCTGGCACCCCATTTATAGCCTTATCACCTATTATCCCAGCTCTTTCCTTAGAGATAAAAACTATATCAGGTTGAAGAACATACTTTTCTCCTAAAACAATATCTATGGGGGCGTCCAGAACTTGACCAAGTTTCCATTTTCGGACGAAATCCAAAAATAAAAATTCCAGATTTCTTGATATAATCTGATGCCAAGGTGTAGGTGCTGGCATCTCATACAACCTCCCGTTTATAACCTCATACCTCTTATCATCGTTGAGCTCCAAGTAATCCCTATAAGTCCAAACCTTCTCCTTAACTTTCATTAAACACCTCCTTCAGATCAACTTCAAAACCTTTCAAAACCTTACTCTTAACTTTACCCTCACCACCCGCTATGCTGTAAAGCTCATACTTGCCTCCCTTTAATACCCACACCTCTATTGCCTTTTCACCGGGATATACAAGCCAATACTCTTTAACCTTATGTTCCTCATATATCCTAAATTTCTCATACCTGTCCCTATAATAACTCGTAGGTGAAACTATCTCTACAACTAAGTCAGGAGGGCCAAATAACCTACCCTCCTTTACATTCTTCAAGTTCCCTTTGGATATGAAAACTATATCAGGCTGAACAACGATGTCCTCGCTTAGTATTACATCAAAAGGAGACGGTAAAACCTCTCCCAAACCTTTACTCTTGATAAATCCCCATATTTTTACATACAATCCTCCTAATATACCTTGGTGCTCAAAGTGTGGTGCAGGCATTTCGTATAACCTCCCGTTTATAACTTCATACCTTTTGTCATCGTTAAGCTTTAAGTAATCCTCATAAGTCCATACCTTCTCTTTAACCTTCATTAACCGTTATTTTAAGGCGGAAGATATTATCGCATACACCTTTTCGCTTATACCTTTATGTCTCAAATAAAATTCATATATTTTCTGGGACATGGTTTCAGCAAAATCCTCGTCTTCATACACGCGGATTATGAATTTCACTAAATCATTCTCTCCATCTATAAGATACACCACACCTTCTTTTATCATATCATAAGCGTAGGGTTGTTTATGAACGAATCTACCGGTTGATGTCGGTAATTTCCAATAAGCGGGTTCTATCAAGCTATGACCCCCATATCTCCATAAACTACCTCCAACAAAACATCCCCGACAGAATCTATATATACTCCAAAGCTCCCCCAAGGTATCCAATATCAAAACATCCGCATTTGAATCCCTACTTCTAAGGGAAAACTTTATACCCGTCCTTTTCAAATTCTTCGCAATTTTTGCAACATTCTCCAAATGGCGAGGTGCGATTATGAATTTAACGGGCATTTGATTCAGAACCTCCTTAATTGCACTTATGATGGTTTTTATTTCCCTACCCCTAACATTGGCGAATAGAAAGGAATTTTTAGCATCAAAATGTTTGAAATGTATATCCTTAACGGGCCTTTCAACGCTGTCAAATTTTAAATTTCCAACCACCTTGACATTCTTAGCCCCCAAGTACTCATATTTGTACCTATCCCTTTCGCTTTGGCATATAACCATATCAACCTTATTGAGTGTCTTCCTTATCAGAGGTATAAATTTGTAAGTTCTGAAGCTCTCATCGCTGAGGGTTCCATTTACTATAAATACGGGTATGCCTTTCTCTTTGGATATACTTATGAGATTGGGCCATATTTCGGTCTCGGCTATAATAACAACCTTTACATCATCCAAAATTCGGTTTAAACAGCGAGGATTATCCAGTGGAAACCTTATAGCATTCAAACCGAGAGATAAGGCGTACTTATAACCGGCGGAGGTGAATACTGAGAGCTTATAATCCTTGAATTTTTTTACAAGGGGATAAATCGCATTAACCTCCCCGATAGAGGAAGCATGGAAAAGGATTTTCCCTTGTGTAGTATAACACTTTACAGGAACCAAGGAGGTCAGTATTCGGTATATCCTTTCCAACAAAACCCCCAAGTTTTCGGAGTTGTAAATTCTATGCTGTTCCCGAAGGGATCCCTAAAATATATGGATTTCCCTCCAGAAGGCCATACTATCTCCTTCTCTATTTCAATACCGAGATATTTCAGTTTGTCTTTCCAAAGGTCATACTTTGAGTCCTCTATCGCAAAGGCTATATGTCCTTTACCATAATATCCATGCGGCGGAACATTCTCATCCTTTTCGGTCTCTTTCCTATTAAAAACCAAAAACATCCCATTTTCAAGTTTATAAAAAACATGCCTGTCCTTGACCTTTGCGAATGGCCTGACACCTAAGAGTTCGGTATAAAACCTTTCCGCCTCATCTATATCATCAACATACAAGCAACTTTCAATTATCCTCCTCACCTTCATACTTTTTAAACTCGCTTATAAGCATCTCCATTTCCCTCATCAATTCTTCCTTCTCCGGACATTCATCAAGAGCATCAAGGTTTATTTTAACATTCTCCATAGCCCCTTTAAATGATGCTATAGCCTGGTACTTGGATACATACACATCACTTATAGCGGACTTTGGGGCTATCTCTTTAAGTTTTGGGATTAAGGATATAACTTCAATGGATAACCTTGCAGTCTCCATAGGTACCTTAGCGGCGTATATTAACGCGTTCTTCAAAGATTCACCTCTCTCTTCCTTCGGAATCTTAAAAGCCTTCATAACCTCATTGAACGCCTTCGTATCTTCATATATCAACTCCTTCGCCCTCTTCAAAATACCCTTCGCCTTGTATCTGATATTTTTATAATCTTCCCAATGATCCTTTGACTTCTTCCTTCTCAGTCCTATTCCACAAACCATTGATATTAACGCTGCTGCCTGGGATAGGGATAATGCGGATACGCTTCCACCACCCGGCGTGGCTTCGGAGCTTGAAAGTTCCGCCAAATACATATCCAATGTCCAACCATCGTAAATCCTGCTCTCTATGATCTGATCCTCCTTAAAATCGTTCAGCTTCAAATAAAACTTAGCCACATCAACCAAAGCCTTCAGGGGAACCAATCCGACGATCTCCGATTCATAAACCGGTTGAGAATACCTCTCCGCCCAAATCTTAACACTTTCATAGGCGTAATGTATCGGTGTTTGCTCGTAATCCGTTAGATTCATGGAAACCTGAACCATACCTTTTGTTGGAAGATCAAAACCCAACGACTTTACATATCTCAACCCTCCATTCCTAAATCTTATATGTCTGGCTATCCTCTTAGCCGCCTTTAAATCCTTGCTATTCAAATTGACATTGTACGCTATAAGTATCTTTCTCGCTCCTATAACCGTTGCGCCTGCTGTGGGATGCGGTTCATCCGGGCCGTAATCGGGTTTCCAATTAGGATCCCTCATCTTCTCCCTTAACCCTTCAAACTCTCCCTTCCTTATATTGGCCAGATCTTCCCTCTCGGGTCTCGTAGCCGCATATCCGTAAAGATAAACGGGGAGGGAGAAATCCTTAGAAACCATCTCGGCCAATCTTCTTGCCAGCTCCACGCATTCCTCCATGGTACTATCAAACAGAGGGACGAAAGGAACGACATCCGCTGCGCCTATTCTCGGATGCTGCCCCTTATGTTTATTTAAATCTATAAGTTCCACAGCCACCTTTATACTTCTATAAGCCGCATCCAAAACCCCCTCCGCCGTTCCAACGAATGTGAATACGCTTCTGTTGTGATCAGGATCGCTTTCAACATCAAGCAATTTAATATCCGGCACCGAAACTATCGCTTCCTTTATGGCATTTATGACATACTCATTCCTTCCTTCTGAAAAATTCGGCACGCATTCGTAAAGTTTCATAAGCGGAAATTCTACCCCCGAATTAAATACAAGAACATAAGACTCCCGAGTATAGTTTTTGCATCCCTTATCAATCCATTAACCAAGGCATCCTTTATCTCAGAGTCGTTCATATACAGAACCTCTATATCCTCGCCTTCAACGGGTTTTCTACCGACGAATTTTAAGTTCTTAGCCATATAAAGATGCATATATTCCGTTGAGTATCCAGGCGCCAGATAGAATTCTGACAATTTTTCCCAATGTGAGGCCTCGTATCCGGTCTCCTCTATAAGCTCCCTTTTGGCGGTTTCAAGTGGATCCTCATCCGGTTCAAGCGTCCCCGCTGGAAGCTCCACGATATATCCACCAGTCGCAAACCTGAATTGCCTTTCGTATATAACCCTCCCATCATCCATCACCGGAATGATAACGACCGCTCCTGGATGCTCAACCAGCTGCCTCTTATGAACCCTCCCCTTATGCTCGTACTCAATTATCGTGAAATTCATAAAGCTACCCTTATACACAACCTCCTTTTTGAGAATTTTCATATTCTCGGAATTTTACGGACGAACCTTTATCCTATAAACCCGCCCCGTTTGATCCGCACTCACGACGGCAAACATGAGTCCGTTTTCGGACCAATCACCATCAACAACCCAATGAAAAAACTCCTCAGATTCAAAAATCGCTCCGCTTTTTATATCGTAAAGCTTCACTTTCTTATCAGTTCCACCGTATATTACCTTGGTCTCAAAGGGTGAAACGGAGAGGAACAGGGAACCATAGGTATCATTCCTTATTTCCTTTATAAGGGACCAGTCCTTCGTATCGTAAATCCTCAAAGCCTCATCCCCTATTATGAACAGCTTACCGTTCTTGGTCCAAACTATATCCCTTACCTCGCTCTGAAACCTTTCAAGGGTTCTGTAAGGTCTCATTATGGTTAAGCTCCATATATCAACCCTACCGTCGCATGATCCCGTTGCAAAGAATTCACCATCAGGAGACAGATCCCCCGACAGTAAGGGACAACCAGTTTCCGTCTCACTTTCAACGGCCGTATCCTGGAACATGGTTATAACGGCCACGCCTTTGTTCTGTATGGCCAACAGACGCTTTCCATCGGGAAACCACACTATCCTGTTGGTGTAGGAAGTGTTCTTGAACTTATATATTTCATTTCCGGAGTAGGTGTATATGATCACCCTATCACCTGCAACCGCTATGTATCTTCCGTTCGGAGAAACCTTAACATCGGAAACCCTGCTCATATCAACCTTGAACTTCCTCTTTAAAGACGGACCCGTATCCGACCAGATGTAAAGGTAATTTCTATTATCAACCGTTATGATACCATAGCTCGCCCAATCTATCGCAACGACTGGAAACATGTGGGTGAATGTCCAGAGAATTTCCATCACTCGTATCTACGCTTATATACCACCGCCAAAGAACTCAAAGACACGAAAAGACCCAAAAGGAACAGGCATATGGCGAAGAGTAGGGCGATAATATTCGGATGGGTTTTTATCATGTTTAAGCTTTGATAAACCAACGCCCATAGGGTTATAATGCTCATAAATACGGCGGGTATCAGGGAGACCATGTATTTACCTCTGACTTTGACCAAATAAGCGGTTATAACGAACAACGATAATGCGGCGAGGAGTTGGTTGGCGGCTCCGAAAACCGTCCAAAGGTTGTTGGCGTATCCACCCATTAATAGTAAGGACGCACAAATTACGACTATGAAGGATGAAACGAACATGTTTCTTATACCAAAGAACTCCGTGGTTATGTATCTCGCTATGCGTGTAGCGGTATCAAGGGTTGTCAATATGAAAGCGTTGAGGACGAGAATGGCGAAATATCCCCCATAGTTTGAAAGGAAGGGGGTTATATTGCTCACGCCCTTTCCGAATGTTCCTATGGGATTCTTAGGATCCAAACCCGACGACAATGATCCTACTGCTGCTATGACCAAAACCGCCAAGAAACCTTCAAGGAGCATGGCCCCGTATGCTATCCTTTTGGCGTACCTTTCCTTCGGAATCTGTTTTGCCGAGGTTCCGGATGATATTAGGGAATGAAAACCCGAAATCGCACCGCATGCCACGGTAACAAACAGAAAGGGAAGCATAGGAATATTATAAGATCTAAATGCAGGCAAATTTATGTTTTTCCCTGATAGTAATGCCCCGACCAACATTAAGAACATCCCACCTATGAGCAGATATGATGATAGGTAATCCCTCGGTTGCAAAAGATACTGGACGGGAACCAACGAGGCGATAAAGGAATATACCAGAAGCACTATAATCCACAGAATATAAGTTTGCTTCACAGGGAATACCTCACCCGCTGGAATCAAAAGGAATGTGAGAATCAAGGCTACGATGGTAAGAATTATAGGATTTACCTTGGTTCTATATTGAAGGAATCCAAACATAATTGCTACGGGTATCAAACCCAAGGAAGGTATAACTATATGGGGATCCTTTACATAGGATTGCGCGGCGAAGTGGGCAAAGACGGCGATTATCAGAACCAACGCGAACCAAACGAATAGTGAGAACATAAATCTGGCCCTATCCGATATATACACCTTTGACACCTCGGATATACTCTTTCCATCGTTCCTAAGGGATACCATCATTGATCCGAAATCATGAACCCCTCCCATGAATATGCTGCCCAGTATCACCCATATAAGGGCTGGCACCCATCCCCAGTATATCAAAGCCAATGTAGGCCCTACTATGGGTCCGGCTCCGGCAATGGATGCGAAATGATGTCCAAACAACACAAACCAGTTTTTGGCGGGCACATAATCTTTTCCATCATACAGTTTTTGGGCAGGTGTGGGATCGTCCCCCACTTTAAACACACCACTCAAAATTCCACCGTATAATATATAACCCAGTATGAGGATCACCGCCCCAATTATAACCAATAAAGCCACCATAGATGGAATTTTATGGAGGAAAAAATTTTCCCCACGCGAAAAATTTTCATCCTTTATAATATCCGCTATGCGAACCTTATCCTTACTGCTGGTGGGAATCGTAGTGGGATGTTCGTCTCTGCCTCCCAAAGGTGGTGCTCCCGATGTGCTTGAAGTTAGATTTAAGGCTAGTAAGGATTCCATAGTTAGCAAGTTCAAAAATGTGGTTTATTCAAACAATTATGTCGTTGCAACTTACTCGGTTGATGAAGGGATAATAGAAACGGATTGGAAACCTCTTAAAAAGGGTAGTTTCTCTTGCTGCATATCCTATATGTTTGAGGGAGTAAAGGCTTCCTGGATAAAGGTGATAGCCTATGTCGGTAAGGTTCCTGGGGACACCCTTAACTATATAAAACTCCAAGGCCTTTTGAAAATCATAGGAACGAGACCTTGGGACAATGAGATTCAAATAAGGCCCATAAAGAAGGGAACGCCTTATTACAAAGAACTTGAAAGGTTGATAACGCAACTCGAGGAACAACTCGGGGAGAAGGGAAATTATGAGGCTATGAAAAGGGAGGTTTTATTAAAATGAAAATGAAGGCGTTATATGCAACTTTGATTTTGCTTTTCGTGCCTTTTTACCTTATGGCTGCGTGTCCCGATCCTCCCAAGGGGATACCTCCTAATCCTTTGGGTGAGGGGTTTGCGTTTGCCTATCCCAGCGTGGTTGCGCTGGATCCCAATGGAAATACCAGACCTGCGGTGTTTTATAAAGTCCATCAAACTGACATAGTGGAGATATACGATGCTTTTGGAATTCTCGTAAAGAGGCTTGAACCGGGAGATAGGTATGAGGTGAAAAGTGGAACTTATGCGAATTGCGTATATCTTTGGTACGGTGATAATGGGGCTGGAAAGCCCGTATCCCCCGGCATATATCTGGCCGTACTGAGATTTCAGGCGGGTGGAGCGCCGAGTGGAACGAGTCGCAGGCAGTATGTTTTGGTTAAGGTTCCTCCAAGGGTGAGGTAAGGCGATGATGATAACCCTTTTGGTTTCCCAACTTGGGACGGGAGGAATTCCCGGCTTTATATTCTCCTACGCGATAGGTGCTCGCCCTTATGGATTCGGAAGGGCATTTACGGGTTTGGCGGATGACGCGGAGGCTGTGTATTTCAATCCAGGAGCATTGGCATTCTTACAAAGAGTGAATGCTTCGGCAGGTTACTTCCAGCTACCTATTAGCGACTTTACATATTACTATGCCGTATTTACGTTTCCAACCGCGACTTTTGGGAGTTTCGGAATAACGGTTATGCAACTTCAACATCCAACGAGAGATCAAGGAGTAATCTTCTTTGATTCGGTTCAATGCACCAATTATGAAGAATATAACGGTGTCCCTATATGCACGGATTCGACCTTTGCATGGGCGGATTTCCCTAACCCTGGAAACAACGATAGGACACCCTTTAACGCTGGTCTAATAGCCTATTCCAAATCCTTCTCACGATATATATCCATAGGTGCCGCCTTAGAATTGGCTTATCACAGGGTTTATAACTCCTCGCCTTCAAGCGCAGGTATAATGGTGGGTATGATGTTCGTCCCGAACCGTTATTTCTCCCTCGGTATAGTCGGACAGCACTTCATTCCTCCCAAGGAGAGTTATTTGATCACTTCACAAACCTATCCGCAGATTTGGCGTTTCGGTATAGGTCTTAAACCGTTTGATTGGATAAAATTGGTCGTGGATGGCGCCTATTCAACCTTTTACAACGGTTTCAAGTTCTATGGAGGTGCGGAGGCGAGACTCCTATCCTTCCTCTATGTAAGAGGTGGAATAAACTACGAGGAGGTCTCGGGTGGAGGGAGCTTTGAATTCACCATAAGGGACATAATATTCCGCATAGATGGGTCATACACCTTTAACTACGCCTCAAACGGTGTGTATAACGAATACATGCAATTTTCCGGGATAATCAAGTTCGGTGGATATCGCGTGTGGGCGAGTTCGGATCCAAAGCTCATATCACCCGTTGAAGGGGAGGCTAATATAACCTTCATCTACCTCCACACCTTCCCGAGGCAGGATGTTGAAGAATGGGAGTTTATAATAAAGAAACAAACCGGCGAAGTGGTTAGAACGTTTTATGGGGAGGGTGAGCCTCCCATAAGGATAGAATGGGATGGAAGGGACGACGCCGGAAGGATCGCTCCCCCCGGAAATTATAACTACTATTACAGGGTCGTAGATTCGGGGGGAGAGATATACGAGAGATCGGGTTATTTGGTAACAATAAAAAGAGTGGAGGTATGGTAAGATGATGATATTAGCAATTTTTGCAATGTCTTATAAGGATTTTTATAGGGCGTATAAGGATGCGGAGGAGCTTTTCAGGAAGGGGGACTATCGTAAGTCTGAAAGGATATATCGCAAGATTCTGAGAGACGCCTATAAGTACGGTTTCGGAAACGAGGTTAGGTACAGGATAGCGGAGGCTTTGTTTAATCAAGGCAAGTTTGATAAGGCCATCAAGGAATGGGAGAAGCTCGGAAAGGAAAAGGACATAAAAGGGACATATTTGGAGCAGGAGATAGCCTATGCGATAGCGCTGGCTTATGCCATAAAAGGGGATGTGAATATAGCAAAGCAGAAGCTTTTGGAGCTTCAAAATTATCCCTATTACAAGAATTCTGCAAGGACCAAGTTCTTAGACGGTGTAATATCTTATCGTGAGGGTAAGTTCCTTGAAGCATCTGAGAAACTCGCTAAGGCCGAGGGAGTAAAGGAAGCAAAGTTCTATTATGCTAGGACTTTAGCGATACTCGGGAGACCATTGGATGCTGTCGCTATATACAAAGAGCTCCTTGAAGATTATTCGGGAACACCTCAGGAAGCCTTAATAAACTACGGTATGGTTGAAGCGAACTTCATATATGGGGACTACAAGGCCACATCCGAGATGGCCGATGTATTCACCAAGAGGTTTCATGGACACAAACTTTCGGATTATGTGCAGTACTTCTGGGGTATATCACTTTATCGTATGGGTATGGGTGAGGGAGGAAAGAAGGATACGCTACTTCTACCAAAAGCCCTTGAAAAATTGACCTTGCTCACCAAGAAGAGGAACTTTGAACTCGCTGGGTTGGCGGCTTACTTCGTCGGGAACATTCAACTCGCTCTAAAACAGTACGATGACGCTTTGAGATACTATCAAATAGCGCGGTCAAGGGCCAACGATCAAGTGGTCTCCTTCATATCGTTGCTGCGAATGTCCGAGACATATTACTTCAAAGGTGATACGAATAACGCCTACCTTTTGGCCAACCAGCTCGGCTCATTCCCCCTCTCCCACGAGGAGCAAGGTATAAGCGAATATCTAACGGGAGCGATCCATTACCTTCTTAGGAAATATCCGGATGCTATGGAACAATTCCAGTTCCTAATAGAGAACTATCAGAGGTCATATTTCAGGAGACCCGCTATGGCCATGATGATCTTCGCCTTGATAAATCAACATGAATTTGAGGCCGCCATGGCTCGTGGAAACTTGTATAATGAGGAAGTATCCCAGGATACGACTTTCACCATATGGAATTCCTGGTTCGTGCATGCCCTCGCTGAGGCGCATTACTATAATAAGGACTTTGCAACGGCCGAAAAGCTCTACAACCTGAACCTCAGGTACGGTCTCTCAAAGGATATAATCATCCTTTCAAGGCTCGGCCTTGGATGGGTGTATATACATCAGGATCGTCTTGATGACGCTTTGGCTCAGCTGAACGCGATATCCGGACAGTCAGCCGATACTTCAACCGTTATGGCGACATTCTTAGGTATAGGTGTTGCCGAGTTCAACAAAGGTAAATTCGTTGATGCTTTCGGAAGATTCTACGCTGTGTATCAATTCGCACCCGAAAGGGAGGAGATAGCATCCGAGGCTTTGTATTACTCAGGATATGCTGCAAAGGCCGCGAAGTCCTATGGGGACGCGGTTAAGAACTGGGATCTAACCATGCAGAAGTATCCAAGACAACCGAAGGCATGCGATGCCGCTTTCAGCGCAGGGGAACTCTACAAGTTGGCGGGTCAGTTTGATGATGCAATATCAAGGTTCAGATGGTTCATTGAGCACTGTCCCGACCATCCTAAGGTTCCAAGAGCACAGTACTGGATAGCGGAATCCTATGAAGGAAAGAAGGATTGGGAATCCGCAAGACAGGAGTATGAGACATTCCTGAATAAGTTTCCCGATCATGAGGAGTTGGCCTCTCAGGCAAAGACAGGTCTTGAAAGGGTTTATTTCAGATTGACGGAGCAGGATCCGGCATACTTGGAGAAATTCCTGGAAAGATTTCCTACGAGCAATATAGCGGCCTTAGCCTTATATAAAGCGGCCGCCGATGCTATGAGTGCGGGCGATGAGATAAAAGCTGCCGATCTATTCTTCAGGCTCGGAAATGAATATCCAAAGAGTGATAAGGCAGAGGAAGCCTTGTATTACGCTGGAACCCTCTATCTGAAAAATAAGAAGTTCAGAGAATCCATAGAAGCGTTTAAAAAGTACAAGGATTTCTTCCCTGACGGATCACATGCTGAGGATGTGTTCTATTATTCCGCCACGGCTCACCTATCCTTACAAGAATACGATGCGGCCATAAAGTCAGCGCAGGAATTTATAAAGAGGTTCCCCAACAGCCAGAAAGTCCCAGATGCTTATCGCATTATGGGTGTGGCTTACAACGAAATGGGGGATGTTAGAAACGCGGCGAGGGCTTTTAGGCAAGCTGCCGACCTTTATAGGCAGCAAGGTAGGGCCACCGAGGCCCAACAGATGGAGGATATTATAAAACAGCTTCCACAATGAGGTATGAAAAAAAAGGAGGTAAGGAACCATGGAAATGATATTTGTAGCATTGCCAGCTTTGCAGGAGAGTTTTAACATATTGAACATATTCCGCATATATGCGGTAGTGGATGGTGTCGTGACCTTCATGGGCTTCTTCGATAACCTAACCATGGTCCTCCTACTGATCACATTTGTATCCGCGCTTATACTCATAGGCGAAAGGTTATTCTACGTTCTTCGGAGAAAAACGTTCAATGCCAATAGGGTTCTCGCTGATGTTCAACGATACCTAGAAGAGGGTGATGTTGATGGCGCGATAGCGTACTTGAAGAGAACGGATCATCCCCTCCACAACACTCTACGCGCGGGTCTTGAAAACATCCATCTGACATTGGATCAGATGTACGATATGATGGATTCCGTTCTTTCCCATGAAAGAAACAAGCTGCTAAAATTCACATCCGGCATGTCCTCAATCATAGCGGTTGCTCCGCTGCTTGGGCTGTTTGGAACGGTTGATGGATTGATAGACGCTTTCCACCAGATAGCGGTTACGGGTACGGGAGGACCGGAGGTCGTGGGTAAGGGAATATCAACGGCTCTCGTGACTACTTGGTGGGGACTGATAATAGCCATGCTAACTATACCTATATATAACTATGTAACCAACACGGTTGATATAATAACTACAAAGATAGACAATGCCGCCCGCAGATTGCTTATTATAGTTAGCCAGCTTCAAAAGGCATCCTAAGCTATGGCAAGGAAAAGGAAAGAACATCCAAAACCCAGAAAGCCAGGAGTTAATCTCGGCCCCTTCTCCGATGTGACCACATCGTTGGTTATAATGTTCATGCTCACGATACCTTTCTTGGTAGAATCGGGTATATACATTAGCAGGTCTCTTCCTGCAAAACTCAGGACACCTTTGCAAAGGAAACCCCAGAAAAGCGATATAAAGGTCAATATACACTTGAAAGCGGACGGGACGATATTGCTCAATGAGGAACCCGTTGATCCTTCAATATTACCCGATCTCATACCAAAACTCTTGGCCAGAAGCGTCAAAAAGCAGGCTCTACTCTCCGCGGATGAAGAGGTGATTTACGAGAATGTCATACAGATAATAGATTTGGTTAAGGAAAAGGGTGCATCCGATGTGCTTATAATGAAGAGAAGGAAGCGGAGGTAAGAACATGCCTAAGATTAAAAAGAGGGAATTGCCGGATATAGGCCAGTACCTTTTCCCTATGGCGGGTGTTATGATACTGGTTCTAGCCACCATGATAGCGAACGCTCAGGCTCTATTCCAGGGAACGAGTATAAAAGTGGATATTCCTAAGGCCAACGTTATAGAGGTTGATTTGGAGCAAAGCATACCTATATCCATAACGAAAGAGGGAAAGGTTTATGTTCAGGATAAAGAGATGCCCGATTTAAAGACCTTGCAGGAAAGGGTCAAGGAGATGCAGGAGAAGTACGCCTTGGATGCGGGGGATCCTGAACTCAAAGGGCAGCAACTTACCGTTATAAGGGCCGATAAGGAGATCAACTGGGGAAAGGTGTTGGATGTTATAGATGCTACGAAGAGGGCTGGATGCAAGAGAACTGCGTTGGCGGTTATAAAGAGGAAGAGGGGGGGATGAGAGTTTGAAAATAAAGTTTTTCATCCTTATAATATTAGGAACAGGAGGTGAAGTATGGCACAGGTAAGGACGGTTAAATTGCCGGAGGAAAAAGAAGACCGCGCGCAAAAAAGGTTGGCGGTCTTCTTTCTATGGTCTCTTGTTATACTCGCGGGTTTGGCTTGGGTTATGAGGGGCCAGATACTTGCAGCGCTTGAGGAGGCACGACTCAGAGAGATTCAGCTTCTTGAAGAGAAGCTCAAAAAGAAGAAAAAGCTGAATCCAAAATTGAAGAAGAAACTTGAGAAAGAGAAGAAGAAACTTGAGGAGAAGAAAGATGAGAAAAAGCCTGGAGAGCCTAAGAAGATAAACCTTCAAGCGAAGCTTTCAAAAACCATAAATCCAACCATAAAACTCGGTGGCCCAAAGCTCAATGTTAAAATCCCTCAAAATATAAAGGTTCAAATAGCGAGTACCCAACTCCTTCCAGAACAGGTACAGGTTAAGAACATAGATCTCAACGCTGCGCTTGAAACATCCGCAAAGATAGATATACAGTCTTTGGATCAGTCTCTAAGCGCGGAAGCAGCCGATGTCGTGGTTGCATTGCCGGCAAAAGGCGTAAGTACGGCTGACATACTCGCTCAAGAGGCTGTCCCCGCGGTTTCCTTGGGAGGTGCCGGATTTGAAGGCTCTCTCAGCGGAGGTCTCGGTCTCGGTGGAGAAGGCGGTGGAGGAGGTATATCCCTTAGCTCCGGTGGAGGTAGCAGTTTGGCGGAGGCTGCCCCTACGGTTGATGTTGCGGTACCAAAACCCGCTGCGAAGGAGATAGCGGCTCCCGCTGAACCGGTGCAGATAAAGAAAGGGAGGTCCATAGAGATAGAAGGATGTATCAGGGGTAAGGTCGTTCGTAAGTTCAAGCCCGAATATCCTTTGAGGGCAAGGAGAGAAGGTTGGCAGGGAGTGGTTGTGTTACAGATAGTCCTTTCCTCCAACGGTACCATAAAGAATCTCAATCTTGTAAAATCCAGCGGATATGGTATTCTTGATAGGGCCGCTATGAGTGCCGTGAGAGGATGGCAGTTTTCCAGCAATGTGCCCGAGGGTTGTTCAGGTAAGATAACCTTCAGATTCGTATTGGAGTGATAGCCATGAGAGGGTTGATATATCTGTTGTTTATTATAGGTTTGCCGGTTGCGCTTTTGGCTCAGGAGCAGCAAGCACCAGCCGAAGAGCAGCAGGCTCCGGCAGGGGAGCAACAGGCACCCGCCGAGGGTGGAGAGCAACCCGCTCCAGCGGGAGGTGGAGGCGAGATAGAGGAAGAGGAAACCGTAGTCGGCGTGGCGGAGTATAAGATAGAGGATGCCATGAAACCGATAGTTGATCTCCAACTCAAACCCTTTGAGCCCGTTGATAGCTTTATACTCATGAAGGAGAAGGGCTTGGAGAAGAGGCTTCCGGCAGGTATAGATAAGGAGCTCTCTGAGGTTGTGAAGTTAAACAACCCTTTCCTAAGGAGACCCGTATATCCAAAAATGGTAGTTGATAAGATCGTTATAAATCTTGGTAAATTTCCCAAACCCGACAAGTGGAAGATAGTTATTTACAATTCCGCCGGAATACCCGTAAAGACCTTTGAGGGTAGAGGTGGCCTCCCCAAGAAGATAGAATGGGACGGTATTTCGGATAAAGGAACCCCTGTTATAAGACCGGGAGAGAGATTCACTTACAGGGTGTATCTTGAAAGAAAAAGCGGTGCTAAGCGTCGTGAAGTCAGGGAAATTCCCGAAATCGTGGGCTTTGCAATATCCGACCCTAAGGGGAACAATATGGTATATCTGAATACGGAGTATATATTCCAACCCGGAAGGGCAAATCTTCAACCGGATGGGGAGGAGAGGATCGTAGAAATGCTGAACTTTGTTAAGGAAAAATACAGGGGTAACGGTCCAGTTGAGGTCTATGTGTATGCGACGAACAACTTCCTATACGAGGATAGAGCCAAGGTTCTTAAAGAACTGATACTCAAAAACGCGCCGATAGATCCGGAAAAATTAAGAATAAAACAGGGGTATTTTGGTCCGGGTGCAAAGTACGAAAGGATAGAGGTGAAGTTCAGAGACTGAACGATGGAAAGTAGAACGGAGATATATCTTAAAGAAGGTTTAACTTTTGATGATGTTTTACTCCTTCCGAAGTACAGCGAGGTTTTACCCTATGAGGTTGATGTCTCCACAAGATTCACACGGAATATAAAACTCAGTATTCCTATAGTCTCTGCTGCTATGGATACAGTTACGGAGTTCAGAATGGCAGTTGTAATAGCTCTCAATGGGGGAATAGGAGTTATCCATAGGAACCTTCCGCCTGAAAGGCAAAGGGAGGAGATCATTAAGGTAAAGAGGTTTAGGGCTTGGATGGTCGTTCATCCTTATACCTTAGAAGCATCCGCCAAGGTTAGAGATGCCAAGGACCTCATGCACAGGCACAATATATCCGGGATACCCGTATTGAAGGATGGGAAACTCGTAGGTATAATAACGAAAAGGGATATATACTACGCCGAAAGCGATGAGGATCCCATTACAAAATACATGACCCCCTTTGATAAACTGATAGTCGCTAAGTACCCTATAACCTTAGAAGAGGCTAAGAAGGTATTAAAAGAGAACAGGATAGAGAAGCTTCCTGTGATCAACGAGCGTAGGGAGCTTATGGGTTTGATCACGGCTAAGGATGTTTTCAATCATGAGGATACTGAGGGGGCGAATGTGGATAGAATGGGAAGGCTTAGGGTGGCCGCTGCCATAGGTCCATCAAAGGATTTTGAAAGAAGAGCATCTCTTTTGGCGGAGGCGGGTGTTGATGCGTTCGTCGTTGATACTGCTCATGGTTACAGTAAGAGGGTGGGTGATGCGGTGGAGTATTTGAAAAGGAATTATCCTGATATAGATGTGGTTGCCGGTAATGTGGCCACATACGATGGGGCGAAGTTTCTTATAGATAAAGGTGCAGACGCTATCAAGGTCGGCGTTGGACCGGGTTCAATATGCACGACGAGGGTGGTCGCCGGCGTGGGTGTTCCCCAGCTTACGGCTATAATGGATTGCTATAAGGCTTGCGAGGAGAACGATATTCCACTTATAGCGGATGGAGGCGTGAGATATTCGGGGGATATAGTCAAATCCTTGGCAGCCGGTGCGGATTCCGTTATGCTTGGAAGTCTCCTCGCGGGAACGGATGAGAGTCCGGGAGAGGATGTGTTTTACGAGGGTAGAAGATATAAGACTTACAGGGGTATGGGTTCCTTAGGAGCGATGGTTGAGGGTGGATCGGCGAGGTACGGTTGGGAAGGTAAGCCCAAGTTCGTTCCAGAAGGTGTTGAGGGTATGGTTCCGTATAAGGGAAGCGTTAAGGATGTCCTCTTTCAACTGGTTGGAGGTATAAAGGCGGGTATGGGCTATGTTGGGGCGAGGAACATCCAGGAGCTGAGGGAGAAGGCGGAGTTCGTTAAGATAACGAATGCTGGTATAAAGGAGAGTCATCCGCACGATGTTGTTATAATAAAGGAGGCACCCAATTACAGAAAGGGGGTATGATATGTCCATAGAGTACGCTTATACAAGGGTTAGAGCGAGGAGATCCCGCTTGTTTTCTCCGGGAGACATAGAAGGTATAATCAGGGAGGATTTGGAAAACTTGGATAATCTTTTGAAAGAGACGAGATATTCCAGATATATCAACGAATACAAAGGCAAATTCCCAGGGGTTGAAGGCTATGTAAGGGCTTTTAACACTTTTCTTATAGATGAAATCAGAAAATTGGAGGAAATATTATCGGATGATGATTTCTATTTAAGGTCCCTAAGGGCTTACATTTCAAGGTGGGACTTGCAGAACTTTATAAGCATAGTCAGGGGAAAGTTCTATTCGTATCCGGAGAACGAGGTTATCATGTCCATCCTTCCCGTGGGTTTCCTTAACGATGTTAGGGTAAAGGAACTCCTCAAAGAGGAGGACGCTTACAGTGTTGTGGAGAGGGTTAAAGTTGTATTTAGGGATTTGCCTTTCGCAATTTCTCGTGATGCTTTAAAAAATCTAAAACAGGGTAAATTGGCCAATTTTGAGTATGACATTTATACTTCCTTCTATAGCAGGATCCTAAATGCGAATGTCCATGATACGATCAAGGATTTCTACAAATATCAGATAGACGCCAAGAATATATCACTTGCGGCCGTATCACTCAACTACGGAGACAGGCCGAGTCTTTGGATAGAAGGGGGGCATTTATCCGGAGATATTAGAAGGAAAATTTTACAGTGTGAAAGTCTGGAAGAGCTTAAAGGTGTTGTCTCGGAAAGGTTCGGAAGGGAAATTGATATAGGAAAAATTGATACTTTTCTTGAAAACAGATTCTTCGCTGATGTTCTTAAAGATTTCCGCTCCGATCCTATTAGTTTTAATTCCATACTTTATTATTTACATGAGGTTGAAAGGGAGATAGTGGTGTTGAGGACGGTTATTTATGCGAAATCTTTCGGGCTTGAACCTGAGCAAATAAAGGAGGTGCTATATGTCTGAACTTTATATGATCGTTTTGCAGGGCAAAGAGGAGTTAGGTAATGATCCCGAGGCCATAAAATTATGGTCTGAATTGTCGGGTATAGATGTAGAGTCCATAGATGAGAACACACCGTTTGATATAGAGATTGCGGATAAGCTCCTGAGAACGCTTCCGGAGGTTATAGAAAGACTGAAACATAAAAAGAAGGAGGAAATTGAAAAGGTTGAAAAGGGGCTTGAAACATTGATAGAATCAAAGGAAAGTCGCGAGGAAGAGGATAAAGGTGCAGGCCAACTCGTTGAGGCTCTCAAAGAGGAAATTACCAAGGAGCATGTATTTGAAATCGGCGAAGAAACCGAAGAGGAAAAGGAAGAAATAAAAGAGGAAGTCAAAGTTGAGAAATCGCCAAAGGAAATTGAGGTACATCCTACGGTCAAATTCCTTCTCTCCTTTGAAAACGGTGAGTTCAAATCCCATTACGGTGATCCTGAGAAGTATCTGGATACGCTTAAGCTCCTTACCAAATCGGAGTACAGATCCTTCCACATATCATTTCATGGAGACTTTACAATATACGGTGAGAATACGGGGAACAGATGGATAATAGCGGGAATTGAGGAGAAACATTTGGGTGTAGTAAAGGTTATATTTAAGGATTTGAAAGCGCAGTTGTAATGCTGTTTATTTTATCGCTGATTGATTCGGTATATGTAAGGATTTTTAATGTTTCAAGAGGGGATTTCGCGGGTGAGGATGTGAAGATTGAGATGACGGGTTTCTTTACCGACGGTAGGTCGGAGATCATGGATACTATATACTTGAAGGGTGGAAGTGGTTGGGTGTATATACCTCCGGGCCCACATGTTATAGGTCTAACGGCGTTATATCAAGGTGAGAGATTTCCTTCGCAACCGATCATAATCACCGATACATCAAACGAAGTGAGAATAGATGTTTATGATGTCAGCTCGGATAGAGGCAACATAACCATAACTTCCCACAGCATCGGTATATTTAAGGAGAAGGGAGTTAAGCACATAGTGGAGATTTTGAGCATAAGAAACGACGGTAAGGATGCGTACCGGGGTCCTTTAATATCAATATCACTGCCTTCAAAATCGGAGGGTTTCAGCGTTACGGGCAACGAAAACGACTATTTTAAATCGGACGGAAGTATAACGCTTACACCCTTGATATTGCCCGGGCAAGGGTCTTTTGGATACGATTATTTGGTGCTTTCGGATTATTTTAAGATAAATAGGGAGGGTGCCTCGGAGTACAAGGTATTCGCCGATACATCTCTGCGGGTGAATGTGAAGAACGGTGTATATGAGGGTCTCAGGGAGTTTGAGAATCAGAAGTTCGCCGTGTGGAAAACCGTTGGCAAGTTGGAGTTGGAGGTGGGTACTCCTCCCATACTCGTGGAGTTGAAGAGGTACGGAGTCGCATTCTTGATTATAATTCTTATTTTGATTGTGGGTTTGATTTATTATGTTGTAAGGAGAAAATGAGGCGATCTGCCATCATTTTAGGATTGCTCTCTTGCACTCCTACAAGCTATTATGAGGAGGTTATAAACGGGGGAATCCTAATATATACGCCTGATAGCTCCTTCGTGGAAATATTTGACAGCGTGGGGAATATAGTGTATTCGGGATACACTTTGAAGCTCAAAAGGGTGGTTTATAAGTCTCCTGAGGATGTAAAAAATGTGAAGATCATCAGGGGTGCGTACGAAGGGTGCAAGATCAAGGAATTGAAGGTTGATAAGGAAAAGTATCCTTGTCCGATTATGGTGCGGGCCAGCGAATTCTCAAAGGACACATCCTGCAATATATGCAAACGAACCGGCGAAGATTACGGAGATAGTTTGGTTCTACTCCTGGACTTTGATCCCGTGTATGTCATAAAGGATTCTACCTGTCTCAAATTCAAGAGCTCCGAAAGCAAGTACGCCATTGAAGTTCAAAATTTAAAACCTGGTATATATAAAATAAGGGTGGATTCTTCCTCTTACTATTCCACATCCGTATCTTCAAGGGAGTGTAGGATCCTTTACGCCGGAGGTTGAGATATGGTTGGATATATAGGTTTCATAGGTCTGTTTGGAGGGTGGAGTTCTGGGAGTGGAAATATTGTGGGAAGTGCGGGTTTGGAAATGGGAGGGGGACTTTATCTTTATCGCACATTCACCATGCAGCTATCATTATCCCCAAATTTAAAGTTTCCAGCGGAGAACTGTATTGAAGATTATATAAGGGTTAAGTCCTCAGTTTTCATTATGAGGTTCAGGCATGAGATAGGAATTCAGGCGAGTTTTTCATGTTATAAGGAAGTGGGGGAGAGAACGGTAAATAGGGGTTCGTATAAGGAAATATACTCCTATACCACGGGAGGCATAGGTAAGAGGATAGGGTTTTACTATAATTTGAGATATTCCAAGGGGGCAGGGAGGATATATTTAGGTTTCGGATACTGGCTACCCCTTGGAGAAACCTGCGTTCCTTTCTACGATGGATGTAAGAAGGAACCTTATGTCAGCTTTCCGTCCGTGGAATTCAGTTTGGGTTATCAGGTAGGTGTCGCAAAGTTTTTTTAAACTCCCGTAAAATACTCGTATGCTCTTTGAAGAGTTGAAAAAGGTGGATCCTGAGATATTTGAAGCCATATATGGTGAGGTCAGAAGGCAGCACGAGACGCTTGAACTCATAGCATCCGAAAACTTCACCTCCTTAGCCGTTTTGGCGGCGCTTGGAAGTCCATTAACGAACAAGTACGCCGAGGGTTATCCCAAGAAGAGGTATTACGGAGGATGTGAGTACGTTGATATAGCGGAGAGTTTGGCGAGGGAGAGGGCGAAGGAACTGTTCGGTGCGGAGCATGCGAATGTGCAACCACACTCGGGAACACAGGCGAATATGGCCGTATATTTCTCGGTTTTGAACCCCGGAGATACCATCCTGGCTATGAGACTTGATCACGGTGGGCACTTATCTCATGGTGCTCCTGTGAATTTCGCGGGGAAGTTCTTCAATGTGGTTTATTATGGCGTTGATCCTGATACTGAGAGGTTAAACTTTGATATTATAAGGGAACTCGCGAAAAAGCATAATCCTAAGATAATCGTGTGCGGATATTCCGCCTATCCGAGAAAGGTGGATTTTGAGAGGTTTAGGGAGATAGCGGATGAGGTGGAAGCATACCTTCTGGCGGATATAGCCCATATAGCGGGTCTCGTGGTGGCAGGAGAACATCCATCTCCTATATCTCACGCGCATTTCACAACCACAACAACGCATAAGACCCTCAGAGGCCCGAGGGGAGCGATAATACTGACGAGTAAAGAGTACGCACAAATAATAGACAAAACCGTATTTCCCGGAATTCAGGGTGGTCCCTTGATGCATGTTATAGCCGCCAAGGCCGTTGCATTTAAGGAGGCTATGAGTGAGGAATTCAAGGAATACCAGCATCAGATAGTGAAGAATGCGAAAACCCTCGCCGAAACTCTGATGGAGGAGGGCTTAAAGCTCGTATCAAACGGTACGGATACGCACCTTATGCTGGTGGATCTTAGGAAGCTGGGTATAACCGGTAAGGAGGCTCAGAGTTGGTTGGAGGAAGCCAATATAACGGTTAATAAGAATACCGTACCATTTGATCCTCAGAAACCTTGGATAACCAGCGGAATAAGGATAGGAACCCCCGCTTTGACCACGAGGGGGATGAAGGAATCGGAAATGAAAGATATAGGAAAGATGATAGCGGAGGTTTTGAAGAGTAGGGGAAAGGATGAGGTTATTAAAAAGGTTAGGGATAAGGTTAGGCAGCTTGTTGAGGCTTTCCCGTTATACGAGGTCTATCGTAGGGAGATGGAAAAGCTGATGGGATGAGAACGCCTTTCCTAGTCCTGTTTTCGTTTATATCTTGCTCCATAGGCATACATTCCGATTTGAACAGGTATGAACCTGAAGCATTGGGAGGTCTGGTACTCGGATTTGAGGCTCCCGGAGGGCATGGGGATCTTTCCTTGGGAGGAAACCTTTTAAAGGAACCCATGTGGGGTTTAAATAGGATAACGGATGGTTTCCTTTATCTAACATATCAATTTATGCCTTATCCCTATAAACTCAAAAGGAGCTATGCGCCATTAATATCACCTGGATTCTCTTTGGGATATATACATAGAACCTCCGAGAATCATAATTTCTTTCTATCTGGGAATGTGGAGGTGAATTTTCTGAGAAATTACGGGAAAGAACCCTATAACTTTGGTCTATTGTTCATAGCTGTGAGGTATTATGTGTTGTATCCCTCAGGTATAAGCAGAATAGGGGTTGATATGGGTTTCAGGGGTGCTTGGTGGAGGGCTCCCTTTTAATAGCTAACGACCTTCCTTATCCTTCCTTCGGATACGACAAAATATACACCCTTACCGTTTATGCTATTAACCTTCCTTCCATCAACCGTGTAGATTCCACCACCGTTAAACCTAAAATCTTCCCTTCTCTCCGCTATATATGTGTAATTCCCGAGAAAGTCTATGTTGGCTATCCAAGTCGTCCATGTGGAATCGGATCCCGTTTCTGGCAACTCCGCTATAACCCAAAGTGAAGAATCCACAGGGTCCGCGGAACCACCGAAGTAGTCTCCCCACCTGTTCCTCCCCGTACCCTTATCGTTGAAATACCAATTCGTCCCGGGTTTATATACCCTATAAGGGGAGAATAGGGTATCATAACTCGCCATTGCTATATATGCCGCAGATGGATAATCACCTGAGGATGTACCGACCCTCGTAAAACTTATAGCAACACCTTTCGGAGACACGCTGACGGCCGGATATATCCAACTTACACCGTTTTCGTACAGTCTTTCATCCCTTATGACATTCCCAGATGTGTCAATTATTACGAATCTTACCGATACCAAGGATGAGTTTAAGGGATGCGCCTCGTTAAAGGTGTAGTAAATTTTTCCATCCATGTAATACACTTGGAATGTGGCATAAACCACTTCAAGTTCCTGATACCCTCCACCCTGAGGAGCGTCGGGGGGAACCGAGCGTGGGGCAAGAGATATGGTTATACATGGAGAGAGTTGGGGAGAATTTACGGGCCCGTAGATCTTATACATCCTATTGAAACGGATAAGATAGACGGAGCTGGAATAATCAAATGTGGATCTTGAGGGGCGCGGCCAGTTATACATGCAGCTCAACTCCGCATCAACGAAGTCCTCCCAGGAGCTTAGGGTTCCATTATAAGCATCGGATTTATTTAGAACTCTAACCTTAGGGTAATAATCGCTGCTGTAAAAACCGATTTGTTGCGATGTGAGAACTATCCACTTATCGTTGAATCCGATCTCGGGATAATCCGCCCAATTGTATCGTAGAGTGTTGTCATCATACCTCGCGTCCAGTCTGTAATAGTACCAAGGTCCTAAGGGGTCATCCGTTTGTGAAATGGCGAGAAGATAATGGGATTGCAAGGTTGAGGAATTTATATATAATGCCAGGACTAACCATCTTCCGGATAGCACATCGTAGGCTATCTTAGGATCAAACGCCATTCCACCGGAGGGTATAACGCTTGAAAAGAAACCTCTAAGGGTGTTGTTATAATCCTGCACGCCGGTGCTCTTATTAAAGAAGGATATGCTCGTATTAACCACCACACCCACATGCGTGCTACCTGCTGCGAGTTGGGGATCCGGAGGTATCCATCCCGTGAATGATATACCTTCAAAGTCCTTTATGAGGGTGTCGGAAGGATACGGAGTAAAGTTGATTTCACTCTCAAATGGCATGTAAATATCATCTCCGAATCTCTCCTTCTTCCACCGGTTGATGCGCATGAATTCCCGTATCTCTTCCTCCGTCAAAGGTACATACTCCTTGGGAGGTTCTTTGAGATACGCTTTTTTAATCAAAACCGTATCGGCAACGAACGAAAATGCTAGTACTATCATCTCCGATATTCTAAGGTTGTCAAGATTAAAATTCTCAACTTATGATAAGCGCACCGATTTTGATTTTAAAATCCTTTTCCTTCTATACCGATAGTGTAGTTAAGGTTTTAAGGTCTCAGCTTCAAGGTATGGCGCATGTGTTTGACTGGAAGGGTAGCGCCAAGGGAAATCCCACAGATTTCTATAAAAACCTGTGGAACAAGACCAAGGATAAATATCTGGCCGTTATAGTTCTCGGGGATGAGCCTCTTGAATTCGCCACAAAATACATAAAGGAAAAACCCGTAATATACATAAGGAATTACCATAATATGGATACCCTTTTTCTACCCGATAATTTTGTAGGTGTTTATGCTTCAATAGATCTCGGCATGCATATTGAAAAACTCGTATGTGCGATTAGGGAAGCGAGAATACTCGGGGTGTTGGTTCATAGATCCGAATGGAAGGTTCTGAAAGACCTGTTTTCAACGGAGCCCAATATAAAAGGCAAAAATCCGATAAATGAGATCCATATAAGACTTATAGATTATCCTACGCAGATAAGAACGGCCTTGAAGGATTTTAGGAACTTCGGTGTAAAGGTCGTATGGATACCTCCGGTCTCACTGTTGAATTACGGAAAATATCTTGAAGAGATCACCAAGGGTGCAAAGGATTTAAAGATGGCCATAACCTCATCCGACCCTTCGTATGTAAGGATATGGTCAATATATTCATGGGAACCTTCCCCTACGGACATAGGCAGAATACTACTTGAAACGATATACGAGATAGATAAGCTTGCAAAGGAGAAAGGTAAGGATATAAGTCTTCCAAAAGTGAAATACTCCTTTATATCTTCTGCAAATGCTGGAATACCCACGATAAACCTATCTCTCGCTAAGAAGCTCAAACTTAGAACATCGTCCGAATGTTTCTTTAAAGAGACTTACTGATCTCCTCCAGGGTTTCCACATACACATTATAAGCCTCATCACCGTAAAGTACAAAACGAACCATTTCCAAGTTTTTACATTGAGGAAGGAGATTTATAGTCGTTCTTAAAGAGATATATGAGGCTTCTTTCAGGGGGTATCCGAACGCTCCAGTTGATATTGCGGGAAAGGCTATTGATCTTATACCTTTTTCATCGGCCAACTTTATGGCGTTTTCATAAGTCTTAGATAAATATTTGTCGGAAGGGACATCAACACCGTATATGGGTCCAAGGCAGTGTATAACATACTTGTTCGGCAATTTGTATGCGCCCGTTATAACGCACTCCGATACTTTTATTGGTGCATACTTTTTACATTCCTCGTAAAGTTCGGGCCCGGCCGCGCGATGTATAGCGCCTGCGACACCCCCACCCGGTGCGAGCTGAGCGTTAGCTGCATTTACAACGGCCTCAATATCCTCTTGACGAGTTATATCTCCCTTAACCACTTCCAAAATCTTTCCGTTGATCTTTATCCTCTTCATAGGTTTTCCTTTATGTTTGCAAGCAGTTGGGCGGGGGACTTTATAGGATAGCTGAGCTTTTCAAGGATTTCATTTATATCCCTTCCTTCAATTTTCAAACCCGAGAGCTTCTCTTTCAATGTGGATCTATCGGCTGGGAAATCCACACCCTTTATCCTTCTCAATACCTCCACGGGCCAGACTATTCCCAGACTTTCGGATGCCATCTGTAAGGCATGCGAGAATATGGCTAAGTTATCCCTACCTTCCTTAACCTCCTTATAAGCTATTTTCGCCAATCCACCCGCCGTATGTGCCCTTGGAGTTTTCTCTTCAAGTTCCCCTTCAAGTTTCTTCATAACTATATCGGGTTCGGCCCTTAACATGTTTCTTACGGTTTGTCTCGTAATTCCTAGGAATTCGGCTATTTCGCTTTCGGTGTAGTTCAGCATGTCTTGAAGGACTATGGCGTAAGACGCTTCCATCAGACTGGGTATCCATGTCAGGTTTCTGTATTCTATGAGCTTCCTTGGACCACCTATGATCTCCAAAGCCTTTAAAAACACCCTTACAGCCATAACATCCACATCAAACTCCTTTATCTCTTCCTGTTTAAGCACCATCTTCAACCTCCTTTTTTCCTGAATATATCCTTTAAACTGGGACCTATCTTTATCAACCCGTTTTCGGTTATCTCCATTATGTGGGTTGATGTATCATGACCACACAGGCGACACCCATCAATCCTAAAAAATCGTATCATCTCACCGATAGGGAGCCCGTAAAGCCTTTCATCGTATCTGCTAAGTATAGTTTGCTTTGACATAACCATCGTGCAATCAACTATATGACTCACCGCGTATCCGCCCGCCGCCTCCGCTGAAAGTTCCTCATGCCCGCTTCTTTTCTGAGATACGAACAGGGCGGTTTGATACCATTTCTTCATAAAATTGAAGAGCTGTCTAACAACTGTCCTGGCAAGCATCTCCTTATGCTCATACAAACCCGTGATTGAATCCACTATAACAAATTCCGCCTTGTACTTTTTTATAGCGTAAGCCAAGGTATCAAGTAGGGAAGGTATGTTTTCACGAAGGGTATGGTAGGAAGCCGCATCCACTATTATTATGTTATTCTCCACTATATCTTCATTTACACCCATGGATTTCGCCCTTTCTTTCAAACCCATTGATAAGAAAGGTGCAGTCGTTTCCACAGTAATGAATATCACTACATCCCCTTCCGATGCCCTTTTAACGGCAAATTGCTCCACAAAAAGGGATTTCCCGGTATCGGAAACACCCGTTATGTTGATAACCGAGTACTTTGGAATACCGTTTAAAGATACTTTCTTCGGTTTTCCTTCAATTATCCGTGTGGTAAAAAACATATCATCAAGTCCATTTATACCCGTAGGAACACCTTCCAATTTTGGAGCATCTTTACCAGCTTCCTTTAATGTTGAGACACTTTCAATTACAGGCCTATGCTCACTCATTCCTAAAATTCTAAGGCTGAGAATAAAAAACGGTTATTTAATTAGAAATTGAACCAAAGCCCATAGAAATCCGACTATGCCAATGAACTGACCTATCCAGAACACGAACATCCACCTGATTATATCGGCCTTGGCTTTTCCTATCTCGGAATGCATCTCCGAGCGGAGTTGTCCCATCCTCTCATTCATCTCGGATCTTAACTTGCCTATCTCGTTG
>WGFI01000043.1 GCA_015492295.1 Caldifarciminota bacterium | reverse complement strand
TGAAACTTCAAAAAAGCATAGGGATGAGTATCTTAAATTGGCAGAAACAATAGCCAATTACAACAGTAAAGCGGAGATTTCGTTAAAGCTCTCCCAGCTGGGACTTGACATAGACAAGGAACTCGCTTATGAAAATCTAAAAGTGATACTTGAAAAAACGAAGGAACTCGGTTTATATGTCAATGTGGATATGGAAGAGTATCAATATCTTCATGATACGGTTGATATAGTGGTCAGAGCGAATAGAGAAGGTTTCAGAGTCGGAACCGTTATACAATCCTACCTATTTGAAGCAAACGATATACTCTCAGAACTGTCAAATTACAGGATGAACATAAGGCTTGTTAAAGGTGCGTACAAAGAATCTCCGAAGGTGGCATATCAAAGGAAGAAAGATATAAACGAAAATTATAGGAAATTGGCGGTTAGGATGATGGAACTGATTGACAGAATATATCCCGAATTTGCCACGCATGACCATAAGATCATAGAATTCATCCTTAGGGAATTTAAAGATGTTGATAGGGAGAAGTACGAATTCCAGATGCTTTACGGTGTAAGACCGAAACTGCAAAGGCGCGTAAAGTCTCAAAACAAACTCAGGCTTTACCTTCCTTATGGGGATCACTGGTATCCATATTTTATGAGGAGATTGGCCGAGAAACCTTCAAATGCCCTTTTAATTCTCTTCGGCTCATTCGGATGATTTTCAGCATTAGAATTTAAGTTATGTATCCGCTTGCGAGTTGGATAATCATATTTTCGGAGGGTTTTGAAAGCGGTATCCCTGCCACTTGGACCGTAGGGAACGGTGGTTCATCTTACACCTGGGTGGATACGATTTACGGCACCAAAAGTTATGAACCTCCTGGCTCCGGAAACAGATATGTTATATGCGATGCGAATTCCGGAGGATACCCCTTTTATGACACCCTGTATTCACCCATCATACATATAGATACGATTTATGACAGTGTAAAGGTGAAGTACGCGTTTGCGTTTAAGAAGTACGGTTCATCCGACCAAGGAAAGGTTATCCTGAGATATTTTGATGGGACATCATGGTCATCTTGGGTTGAAGCGAAAATATACTCGGATAATCATGTCGGTTTGGATAGTATAATACTCCCAACCTACGATAGCATCCAAATCGCATTCATTTATACGAGCAACGAATGGTCGTTCTGGTTCTCCATTGATGACTTTACGGTTCAAGGCCAAAGAATATACGATTACGATGTTTCAGCGGATGAGATAATAGAGCCTTCGCATAGGGGTATATACTTTGAAGGAAACAGCATATATCCCTGGGTTGTGGCGACCAACAGGGGACTCAACGATGTATATACCTGGGCTATACTTAGGATATACCTTGACACCTCGTTAATATATGCAGACTCAACATTGTATTATTCTTTAAAGGACAGCACCGATACGATAAACCTTAGGGTTTTTTACTTGGATACCATTGGGGTTTTCAAGGCCGTGTTCAGAGTTAGAGCGGATGTTGATAGCGTTCCGGAAAACGATTCGGTGATAATAACATTTCAAGGTGTTCCCTCACCCATCAGAGATACGGTTATACCTTATTCCACCGTTGAACCCACCATAGATGGAGTATTCACATCATCGGAATGGAGTGATGCTCTCAGCATTGATGTATCAAATTACGGTGGTAAAGGTTCAACCCCGGTTGATAGTGGAACGAGAAGGATGTATATAAAGCACGACGGGAGTTATATATATGTATGTATCGTACACAACGATACGACATACGACGATATGGACTTCCTTGATATTCTCATAAACGATGATGCGGATAATTATTGGGATGAGGGTGAGGGGGAGAACGCATTATACCCATCCCCATCAAGATGGTGGGCTACGAGAAATATATATCCTGGGCCAATTTTCGGACAGTGGATATATCCCCGTAAGGATAGGGGCACCTTCATGTCCTTTGGAAGCGATGTCTTAGAATTTAAGATACCATTTTCTCCCGCCGATCTTTACCGTGATCCTTCCTACATAAGGACCTATCCGGACGGATATGTACTCATCTCCATGTTCTATAAGAACGCTTCGGATGATAAGATACTGATATGGTGGCCTCAGGATGTTGATACATCCGAGTATTACGATCCTATGCTGGCGAATAAAGGTAGATTGAGGTTGGAGAGGCCAGACAACTGGTTTGATGTGGGTATAGCGGGGGTTTTGAATCCACCGAAAACCGAATATGGATATACATGTTTTAAAAACTCA
Source organism: Caldifarciminota bacterium (assembly GCA_015492295.1). Lineage (GTDB taxonomy): Bacteria > Hydrothermota > Hydrothermia > LBFQ01 > LBFQ01 > Caldipriscus. The sequence continues at coordinate 15,105 of WGFI01000043.1, read as the reverse complement.
AACTGCGATATTTCGGTCGTTATATACGATAACAACTCCTCACTGTCCCGACCTTGCACTTTACATGTGAATATACTTGAATATCCGTCCTTGGTATCCGTATATTCCAAGGATACGGTTCTAAGCTTACCCACTCTGAGCATTGACACGATAACATTTACATGGAGACCTGCATCATCGGGTTATTATAGGATGGTATTGACTCTGAGTTCGGACAGCAGTTTAAATAATAACTTTTATGAGCACACCTTTGGAATAGACGAGATAAGAGTATCCCCATACATTGAAAATTTTGATGGCGAGTTCTGGCTCCCTTTGGGTTGGAACTTTGAGGGTATAGGTTGGTTTCTCGGGAATCACTTTCTAAATAATAACATAGCCCCACCGTTCGGTGCATCCGGATACAAATTCGCCGAATTCACGAGTTTTATAAAACTTTCAGGAGATTCGGCATCCCTAATCTCCCCTAAGATAATAGTTTCCGATGATCCCGTCATATCCTTTTACTGGTGGAACGGTCCGACATGGTCGGGTAGGGGGAATTACGATGTATTGAAAGTTTATTATAGAACGGAAACTCTGCCATGGACCTTGGCTGGGATCTTCTCCGGCGATGTGTATAACTGGAAGAGGGAGATAGTGCCTTTACCTCTATCGTCAGGGGATACGGTTCAGATAAAATTTACCGCCGTAAGCGATTACGGTGATACCGATATATCCCTTGACGATGTCGGTATAGTTAGGAATCCCGTATCCGTGAAGGATGTGAGGAGAGTTTATGATGAAGAGTTTATAAAGATTTACGATGTGAGTGGTAGAATCGTTTATCAGGGTAGAGGTTTGCCGAGATTGAGGAAGGGGGTCTTCTTCATTAAAGCGGGTAGTAAAATAGAAAAGCTTATCATACCTTGATGGTGCAACATCCTCTTTCATCACAGTCTCAGGTACCCTTTGAGCTTTATTCCCAATATATAGTCCGCCCTTTTGTACTTGAAAGGATTGAGGCTGAGGGTATCCGTGGGTTGAAGCTTCGTATTCAGTGAGACATACAGTCCTGTAAGACCCTTCTCAAACGAAAGGAATACCCACGCTCGGTCGTATATCCCCACTATGGCATCCGGACGCTCCACGACCTTCTCCCAGCCCACCCTGGCGGTAGCCATGTTCCCCAGGGATAGCGTTAAGCGGAGGATGTTCCTCAGGGTTAAGGGCATACCCGGATAGCTCCACACCGAAAGTCCGTTGGATACGCTGAGGAACTGGGAGATCCGCCACGGTATGCCGAAATACATACGGGAGAAAGTTCCCAGCTTACCCGTAGCGTAATTGTAGAGGTCTCCGGTGGAAAAATCAAACTGCAAGTAATTCGTCCGAAGGTTGAAGGATGAGAATATGGAGAGCTGTTTGCCATAGAACCTGATCAAAGTGTCCCTGTAAGGGTCATACTCGTACTGCTCCCCGAGGTTCAAATTCATAAAAATGGTATGCCCCTTACCGAACCCTAGACCTATCTCCCCGATCATACCCTTGGAGAAAGGTTCTCCGGCCTCCCTGTTCAAGAAGATGGCGGTGCCTAATGAGAGGTAGTTGAGGTTGAGAAAACGGTAGAGGGTGCGTCTAACTCTAAGGAGCATATCCCTGGATGCGGCGTAGGGCATGTAGGTTATCCTTTCGGCGTAGAACAGGGAGTCTATTTCGCTGTAGCTGAATCCTATCAGCCAGTAGGGGGATCTGTATCCCAGACCCCAGTTTCTGACCCAACCACTTCGCCAACCACTTATGTCGTCGTAGTAGTCCGCATGTATGATGGCGAATCCTCCTTGAAAGTATCCGTAGTTAAACGCCAAATCCACATCCGCGAGGATATTGGTATCGGATACCTTCATAAAAGGGTTCGACAGAGTGTAATATCCCGTGTATCTACCCCAAAACGTACCTACGGATAGGTATTTACCTTTGTAGTTGTTTCTGAAAAGATTCCAATTCCCTCCGGAATCGGTGCGCACGCTCATAAAGGCGAAGTTCACTTTCCAGAGAGAGACACCTCCCTTAATACCATAAGTTATGGGTATCTCGTTGCCATATATATCGGACCCTATGTTGCGGGTATAGACCAGCATGGTATATGGTAGGAATTCGTTGGAGTTGGGTCTGAAAATCTCATCATCATAGGCAAAGAAGGGCCTTCTCTCCTGAAGGAAGTATCTGTACCGACTAACATTTATGTAATATGGATCGGACTCAACATCGGCGAAGTCTGGTTTGATGGTAAGGTGAAGGAAGTTGTCCTCAATGGTTAGCCTCACATCTCCGCCGCCGTATATACGCCTCCGGAGGCTGTACTCCCCTGTCCAGAAGTCCTGAACGGAATCCCTCCTGTATGTAGTGTAGGGCATCAGGCTCAAGGCCCAGGATAGGGGGGCGTTTATGAGGACAGGCCGCATGTCCGGGAACACGCCCTGCTGGTTCAGGGGGAGACGCATCTGGTAACCATCCGATGTCCAGCGGGAGAAGGCTACGCCCCATACCACTCCCCTACGGTACCGGAAGGCCTTGAAGGGTATCATCATCTCAACGATATAACCGTCCCTCGTAATCCTGCCTGCGGCCTTCCACTCCGTATCCCAGGAGGAGTTGAACATTCCGGAATTCACCTCAATGTCAGCCCTGTTGCCAAAGGGGTCAGCCGAGAAAAGATAGTACTTCTTACCGTTTCCGCCGTAGGGATCCAACACGAAGGAGACCCTATCCGGGGATAGCTCCCCCCTACTTCCCCTCTGGATAACCGGTTTCTTTCCCTTACTTATGAATGCCACATACAGGCCTCTGTCGGTGTAGAATATTCTGGCTTCCGTGGGATAGGGTGGATCTCCTCCGAGAGATGGGTACTGCTGTTTGAAGTCCTTGAATGTCATAGCGGAGTCCCACACACTTTCAAGTTCGCCGTTTATCTCTATGTCTCTCAACTTTGGAATCGTAAAAATGCTATCCGTTGAAGTTATAAAGCCAAGAACCAACATATTCACTTCCCCAATTCAAGAGCCGAGACCGTACTTCCTAAGTTGAAATTGCCACATTCTTGCATACTCTCCCCCTTTGAGTAATAGTTCATCGTGCGTTCCCTCCTCCACCACTTTTCCGTTCTTGAAAACGAATATCCTATCAACATTCCTAACACTCCAAAGACGATGGGTGACCAGAATCAGAGTCTTATCTTTGTAAAGGTTCATCATGAAGTTGAAGATCTCAAACTCCGCCTCAGGGTCCAAGTTCTCCGTAGGCTCGTCAAATATGACTATATCCACATTGTCTCTGTACAATGTCCTCGCCAGCGCTATCCTCTGCCACTCCCCTCCGGAAGGTTCAATACCCCCGAATTCCCTGCCTATCTGAGTATCGGGTGGGAACTTTATGCCTACCCGCTCCAGAACCTCCGTCAGCCGTCGGTGGTCTATGTGGTCGTCCCCCTTGTAATCCGAGAGTATGACATTATCAACCAAATTCAACTTGTACTTCCCGAAGTTTTGAAAGGCCATAGTTATCCTGTTGGAGGAGATCCCTATGCTCCCCTCCGTCGGGTCGTACAGGCCGAGTATTATCCTGCACAGGGTGGTCTTACCCGCCCCGTTATGTCCCACGAAGGCGACTTTCTGGCCCCTGAGTATGGTTAGGTTTATGCCATCAAGGACATAATTTTTCCCATCATAAGTAAAACTCAAATCCTCGCACTTTACGGCGACTTCCCCATCCGGGAGCATGCGCCTGTTCCTTCTCTCCCTCCTTACGGGCAAGCTTATGAACCTCTCCAGCTCCATAAAGGTCCCAAGGGTCCTGCTTGAGTACTCCGAGAACCATGTTATGAGGCCGAGAAGGGCCTCTTGCATATAGACGAAGGAGAGGATGGTTGAACTTAAAAACCTCCCCTTAAACCCCAGGTATATCGCCGTTATTGACAGGATAGCCCCGAAAATGATGGCGGGGATTATCTTCAAGAGGTAAGCCGTCCTCACCTTCCGCATCCTGTTATGGAAGGAACGGTAGGCTTCGCTGAACCTATTCTTAAAGAGAGCGACAGCCCCGAATGAGAGGATCTCGTAGATATAGGGGAAGGTGAAGACGGTTGAGAGGGTGTAGTTCATCCTCCGATTCTCCAGACTGGTGTCGTATATGGCCCACCACGACTTGTAGGAGAACCTGCCCCATACGATGCTGTAAGGTAGAACGGCTAAGATGATCATAAAAGGCAGAAGAGGGTTCAGACGGAACAGGACTATGGAGATGCCGAATATAGTAAGGAAGGATTTCAGAATGTGGGAGAATGTCCAGAGGAAGTTGGCCGGGGCGTACCTCGCCATGCTCTTGATTACATCCAGACGGTTATGCACATCGGGAGACTCAAGTTGCTCCACACTCTTGAACCCCTCCAGCTTTGAGAAGATTCTCTCCGCCATGTAATTGGAGAACTTCTCTGTTAGATTACCGCTGATGTAAGCGTTCAGGGGATATGTGATGCTGTCCATAAATACGAGTAAGCCGACGGCTACGATCAGGAGGGCGACGCTTCGGAGTATTTCCCCTTCACCTATAATCTGGACTATAAAACCGGGCGCAAGGCCCGAGGGTAGCATCAGTCCCAGGAACATCAAGACCTCCCATGGGGCAATCTTGAAAAGTAAAACAAAGTTGCGTAAGGCTATCTTCAAACTTTGCATATGACGGCTTTACCCCGTTATCTTAGATTTCGGGCCGACCTCTACAGCCCGATTTCCCCACCTGCGCGTTATATGCGGCGACACTTACGACGCCGCCGATTCCGCCAACTAAGGAAAGATTGAAGAAAAACATCCTAATGAGGTTGCCCATTTTACACTCCTCCCGGTTACGGCAGTCCCCGGCACCGGGGGACGACGACCCTCCGTCCTGGGTCGGTGCCACCCTTAAACCCTAAGGAAGGTATTATAAGCCTGAAATGATTTACAGGGGCTAACTCCTCACTTAATGTAAAATTTTTCAACTTTATTATTCCCATCTTATGAAGGTAGCACAGATCAAAGAGGTGGATGAGGGTGAAGAGGTTGAACTGAGATGTATGGTTTTAAAGAGTAAAGATGGAAGGAGGTACAAGGTATTTGATAGGACGGGTGAGATATGGGTTGAGTGTAAGGATAAGCTGGTTGAGGGGGAGGCTTATAAACTTTGGGGTATATTCAAGGGAGGCGTGGTTTTCGTGGATAGAGTTGAGAGGATAGAGAACCCCAAGGCGGAGGAGTTTCTACCCGTATCCTCAACCATTGAAGAGGATGAAAGGAGATTCTGGAAGGTGGTTGATTTGATAGAGGATCATAAACTGAAAGGTTTTGTGAGGTTTATATTTGAGCCTCTGTGGGAAAGCTTTAAGAAAGGGGTTGCCGCAAAAAAATACCATCATGCGTACATAGGTGGTTTGTTGCAACATACGGCCAATGTTGCGGAAATCGTTTATAATCTTGCCATTTATTATAACCTGCGGAGGGACCTGGCGGTCGCGGGAGCGTTGTTCCATGACCTTGGAAAAATATGGGAGTTCAATTTAAAACCGAAGTTTGAGCATGATCCCCATTATTCAAAGTTTGGACATATATTCTTGGCATCCTATCATATAAAGTCAAAATCCTTGGAGTACGGTCTTCCCAAGGATTTGGCCAATGAGATCGTCCATATAATCCTTTCCCACCATGGTGAATATTCAAAAGGTTCTCCCGTTTCTCCCAAAACACCCGAGGCTTTACTCGTTCATTTGGTGGATAACCTTGATGCACAGATGAATCATATGTTAGTTTCCAAAGATGAAAAAGATAGGTAAGTGGTACATCGTAAATGGATATAGATTCTCCTTCGTAAAGACCAAGGAAGGTTTTAAGGTCTTTTATAAAGGGAAGGTATTTACCATAGGGGACAAGCATAAGTTGGAACATACGAGATCAGAAAAATATGACGATGAAATAAGATCTCCTATGACAGGAAGACTCGTATCCGTTAAGGTGAAAGAAGGCGATAAGGTAGATAAGGATCAGCCCTTAGCGGTAATTGAGGCTATGAAAATGGAAATAATTCTTACATCGCCCAAACCCGCGAAAGTTTCAAAGATATTCGTTGATGAGGGTGAGCTTATAAACAAAGACGATATTATAATAAAACTCTCCTTTGAAGAGGATTAATCTCAACCTTTATGAGAATCTTCTCGTTTTGAAGGTTCCAGAAGGACTTGAGAAAAAATTCTCTTTGCTTGTGGATATATCAAGGCATTTTAAAAGTTATGTAAGGTCATGGAATGTATGCGTTCTACCCTCCGAAAGGAACATCTTTCATCTCAGTAAAAGATTGATGGAAATTAGAGAAGGGGATGGCAAAAACGAAACGGCGGTTTTCTTGGGGAGATCTTGCAGGAATTTCTTCGGGGATAAGGTTAAGAATTTTTTAGTTATTCATGGCGGGGCGGTTGAGAGGGAAGGGAAGGTCTTGGTATTCGTGGGAAGGCATGCTTCTGGGAAAACTACGATTGTTAAGGGATTTCACAGTAAAGGTTGGAATTACCTTTGTGAGGATATGCTTATGATAAGTTTGGATGATGGTAAGGTTTATCCTACCCCACCCGTATCTTTAAGGATGGGAATACATTCCATCGGGAATCCCGGAAGGATTCAGGCCATATTTATGGTTGAATATTCCGATAGGGGAAGAACTTCAATATCGCCCATAAGTCCTCATGAGATATTGCTGTATTTCATTGAGAACACTTTGAATTCTCAGGTTTTGGATAAGATATCTTTTAGTATCTTGGTGAGTATATTGAAGAACAATCCCACATATAGATCGGTTCATCGTAGTTGGGAGGATGTGTATGAGTTTGTGAATGACAGAGTCATAGGCGGGGGAAATTCTTCTCTTACTCGTCTTCATCATCAAGGCTTGTTGTAAGCACAATTATTTCGGATTGATAATGCGCAGGTATTTAGTATTTCCATGTTCATCGCGAACGGCAACGAAATATAAGCCGAATTTGGGTGGTTTTGTTAGTCTTCTACCCGCTGCAGAGTAATACGCCAAGGTATCGGATATGGATGAGGATGTATTCTCATCTTTTATATACGAGAGTGTGGAGGTTGCCAAGCCGAATCCGAAGGCGGTCTCATACCACATCATGAATTTATTTAAGGTCGGTAGGAATACGACATCAGGAGCCCAAGGTCCTCTGATCTCCGAAGGTGAAAATGGTGGAGTATATGTGCCGAACAAGGGATTCAGTGGATACTTATACCAAGTTATACCATCCAACGAGGTAGCGTAGCCTATCCATATAGTATCTATATCACCATCAGCGAGCATATCCCCGATTGAGGCTCCACAATACCACATTTCAAAGAGTGTATCCCTCTTTATAACCGTAGGGGTAGCCACAGCGAAACCATCCCAATCGGAAAATCCTCCCGGGACGATTATGGGATTCCCCGAAAACTTGGTCCAAGTTATGCCATCAGGAGACATCGCTCCACCTATTCTTACCCTCCAGGTCGTATCCACCCCTGAGAAATACATGAAGTACATACCCGATACCGAGTCATATACCACGGTTGGAGATTCTATAAACAAGCCATCCCATTCACCTGGCGCACCTGGTGATAAAATGGGAGAAGTACCTACCCTATTCCAATTGATACCATCCGTGGATATAGCTAAACCGATCGCTCCTCCAACGGGATCATTATCAGAATCCCCAAAATAATAAAGTTTATACTGTCCATCAAATATGATCTCAGGAGTATCAAGAAAGTGCGAATCCCATGATGAGGAATCCGGTTCAAATACGGGAATCGCAGAGTTAAACTTCGTCCAATTTATGCCATCCAAGGAATATGCGTAGCTTATCCTACCTTTGGTATCCTGCCCCCCGGCTGCATAGTACATCTTGAATGTGTCATTTATAAAAATTACGGATGGACTGCCAATCGCATTTTCATAGAAGCTCCCCTCTCTAACCATTATAGGATTTGAAGGATACTTAGTCCAAGAGGTTTGAAATATCAGGATGTGTATCACCATTTCATGAGAAGGGAACCCCAGGTAAATCCCGCGCCGAAGGATACGCAGAGTACGACATTTCCATCCTTCAACAAACCTTTATCCAACATCTCTTCCAGTGCCACCGGTATTGATGCTGCTGAGGTGTTCCCATATTCGTCTATATTCACATAAACCTTCTCCCTTGGTAATCCTAACCTCTCTCTCGTAGCTTCAATTATCCGTAGGTTAGCTTGATGCGGTATAAGCCAATCTATTTCCTCCGGTTTCAGATTGGCCTTTTCCAAAGCTTTTATTGCGGCTTCTCCCATCTGAACGACCGCATTACGAAATACTTCCCTTCCTTTCATTCTAACTCCCCAACTACCTACGGGATAAGCTGTTCCCACTTCAATTTTTAAAAGTTCCGCCAAATATCCATCTCCACTTATAAAGGTTGATAAAATTCCTCTGTCCGTTTCATCTTGGGTTAGAATACATGCACCTCCCGCATCCCCAAACAACACCGCAGTTGACCTATCATTCCAATCTATGAACTTTGTTCCACTTTCCACCCCAACAACGAGAATATACTTATAATCTCCCGTTTTTAATAAACCTCTCGCTATCTCAACACCGTATATGAATCCCGGACAAGCCGCGCTTATATCAAAGCATGGTTTGTGTTTCACACCTAATTTGGCTGAAAGTATGCAAGCGGTTGAGGGTGTTAAGGAATCAGGTGAGGATGTTGCAACCAATATTAGGTCAAGATCCTCCGCCGAAATTCCGGCCATATCCAATGCTCTTAGTGAAGCCCTGTACGCTATTTCCGATGTTGTAATCTCAGGTGGAGATATGTGGCGTTTTTTTATTCCACTCCTTTCAGTTATCCATTCATCGCTCGTATCCATAAACTTTTCAAAATCCTCGTTGGTTATATAAGTTTCCGGTGCGTAGGATCCAACGCCTATGATCCTCACCATCACTTTTCAAGCTCGGTTATATAAGGAAGATACCTGTACTTTTCCGCGGCATCCAATCCGTATCCTACGAGGAAAACGGGAGGCACGGTAAATCCAACATAATCGGGTTTAAAATCAACCAGTCTCTTTTCAGGCTTATCAAGTAATACTACGGTCTTTAACGAGGCTGGATTCCTCTTCCTTAACAAGGAGTATATGTAGTTCAATGTTAAACCCGTGTCAAGGATGTCCTCAACGATAAGAACATGCTCATGCTCTATCGGGTGATCCAAATCCTTGATTATCTTAACCTGTCCCGTGGTTTCCGTGAATTTACCATAACTTGATACTGCAAGAAAATCTACCCTTGATGGGACTTTCAGTTTCCTCATAAGATCCGCTAAGAATACGAATGCACCTTTAAGGACACCCACCAAAACTATCTCCTTCCCCTCATAATCTTTTGAAATCTCATCCGCAAGTTCGGAAACCCTCCTTTGTATCTCTTCCTCTGATATTCTGAAAGCCATAGTGCATATTCTAAGCTTGAAAGATTTGATATCAATACCGCTTTAAAATCTACGCTTGCGTAGAATAAGTGTCCTTACGCTGCTTATAGTGTATTGTTCCGGTGGAAGTATAAGTGATACGGAGAATATTGATGTTGAAAATTTTAAGGTTCATTTCAAGGATGTGATAGCGAGGAAAGGGGACAACTTCTCTACTATATTGAAAAGGGAGAATATAATTTCCGATAGCTTGGTGCGTATCCTTGAAAGATATTTCGCAGATTCCATAAGAATTCTCAACATAGGAGATACTCTGAGGTATGTTTTTATAAACGATGAACTGGAAAGGGTTGAGCTGAGGAAACAAAGATATATATACGAATATGCAATAAGGAGGGGTGAGTTTCGTAAAACCCGCAGATTTATCTCCTATACTCCTCAATTTGACATCTTAGTAATAGAAAATAGTCTGTGGGAATCCTTCTTGAAGAACGATATTCCTTTGGAGGTTTTCGTCAATCTGGTTGATATGTTTTCATGGGACATAGACTTTTCAACCGAAACGCGAAACGGAGATACTTTAAAAATTTTATATAGCGATGCTGGTATAGTTTATTATGCTGAATATATAGGTTCTGAGGTCGGAAGAAAGGTAGCGGTTAGATTCAGAGGCAGCTATTACGATGAGCATGGAAACAATCTTAAAAGGATGTTCCTCAGATCCCCTTTAAAGTCCTATGTTATAACCTCGGGTTTTGGAATAAGATTTCATCCGATACTTAAAAAGTACAGGCCTCATCATGGTGTAGATTATGCCGCGCCTTATGGAACCAAGGTTCGCAGCGTTGGAGATGGAAAGGTTATATTTGCGGGATGGAGGGGTGGTTATGGTAAAACCGTAATCATACGGCACGGTAAAGGATATATAACCACCTACGCCCATCTATCAAGGATATATGTTAAAAAAGGCCAGAATGTTAAACAGGGACAGATAATAGGAGCCGTAGGATCAACGGGTCTATCAACAGGCCCTCATCTCCACTTTGAAGTGAGAAGACATGGAAGATTACTCAATCCCCTTAGGCTGAACTTAAAACCCGAAAAACCATTACCTGAGGAATTAAAGCCTGAATTCTATTCACTTCTTAGAGAATACAGAAGGTTGATGTATGAAAGTCTCGTATCAAGATAAGCATCGGGAAGTATTGAGGCCGATCGCAAGCTTACTGGTTAAACTGAAAGTTTCCCCGAACACCATAACCGTAATCTCGTTTATTATAACATCCTTGGGCATCATTTGGATAATCTTAGAAAAACCTTTGATAGCCGCCTTATGGTTTTCAATAACTTCACCTATGGATGCATTGGACGGTTTCGTCGCTAGGATATCAAACTCAACAAGTAAATTCGGGGCTTTCCTTGATTCAACATTGGATAGAATAACCGATGGATTGGTATTTCTATCGTTGATTTACACTTTAAGGGTTGATACTCTGGGATTTGTTATAGCATCTACCTGCTTGATTTTAACTTATCTAATAAGTTATACGAAGGCTAGGATTGAAGGCTTGGGAGAGAGTATGAGTGTGGGTTTGATGAGTAGGTATCCGAGAATGCTTTTTATGATTTGCGTTCTGATTTTATGGGGATTCTTTGGGAAATCCATACTCGTGCCTGCGCTCGGTATTTATGCTTTTCTGCTCCTTATAACTTTCATACAGAGATTCATATTTGCGTATGAGAGGCTTAAACATCTTTAAAATATACGCTTTCGGAGAGGTGCCCGAGCGGCCGAAGGGGCGCGATTCGAAATCGCGTAGGGGTTTAAGCCCCTCGCGGGTTCAAATCCCGCCCTCTCCGCTTGGAGATAAAAATATTAGGAGGAAATTCTAATAGGAAACTTCTGTTTGGGATATGCGAAGAGTTGGGTATAGAACCCGCCAAGCATACCGTAAGCAGGTTTTCGGACGGAGAGATTTTCGTCCAGATAGAGGAAAGCGTAAGGGGTGACGATGTATTCATCGTTCAATCCACAAATCCCCCCGCCGAGAACATACTTGAGCTTCTCCTCTTAGCCGATGCCGCCCGAAGGGCCTCCGCCGCTAGGATCACGGCCGTTATCCCATATTTCGGATACGCGCGCCAAGATAGGAAAGATAAACCCCGTGTTCCTATATCCGCAAAACTCGTGGCAAAACTCATAGAATCTTCGGGTTTTGATAGGGTTTTGACGGTGGATCTGCATGCCGATCAGATACAGGGTTTCTTTGATGTACCCGTTGATAATCTCTATGCAACCCCGATATTTAAAAAATATCTATTCTCCGAGAATCCTGCGGGTTTGGATCCCGAAAAGTGGATAATAGTTTCTCCCGATGTTGGAGGTATCAAAAGGGCGAGGGCGATAGCGGAAAAGCTTTGGAACCTACCGATAGCGTTGGTTGATAAGAGGAGACCGAAACCCAATGTTGCGGAGGTCGTAAGGGTTATAGGTGAGGTGGAAGGAAAGAATGTTCTGCTGATAGATGATATAATTGACACGGCGACGACCATAGCGAACGCGGCGAGGGCCTTAAAAGATGCGGGAGCAGGGAAGATAATTATAATGGCCACGCATGGCTTATTCTCAGGAAATGCATTGGAAAAGCTTGAAGATGCACCCGTTGAAAAGGTGGTAATAACGAATACGATTAACAGAGATAGAGGTACCCTTCCAGATAAGGTGATCATCTTAGATATATCCGAACTTCTCGCCGAGGCCATTGAAAGGATACACAAAGGGGGCTCCGTAAGCCAGCTCTTCTTATGAAAAAGCACAAAACCACCTTTGGATATGAGATAAAGGAGATATATACACCTGAGGATTTGAAGGATTTTGATCCTGAGAAGGAGCTCGGAAAGCCGGGAGAACCGCCCTTCACGAGAGGTATATATCCGAACATGTATAGGGGGAAAATATGGACGATGAGACAGTATGCGGGTTTTGGCACCGCTGAGCAAACCAACGAAAGATTCAGATACCTGCTCTCTCAGGGTCAAACTGGGTTATCCTTGGCTTTTGATCTCCCAACCCAACTCGGATACGACGCTGATCATCCCATGTCCGAAGGGGAGGTGGGAAGAACCGGGGTCTCAATATCAACGCTGAACGATATGAGGGAGGTGTTTAGGGATATAGACCAAGCGAAGGTCTCAACATCCATGACGATAAACGCGACCGCTTCCATAATACTGGCATTTTATACCATAATAGCGGAGGAAAAGGGGGCGAGTCGTGAAAAACTATCGGGTACGGTTCAGAATGATATATTGAAAGAATTCGCCGCGAGAGGGAACTACATATATCCCGTTGAACCTTCCATGAGATTGGTTGGGGATATTATAGAATTCACCGCAAAGTATATGCCCAAATGGAATCCCATCTCTATATCCGGATACCATTATAGGGAGGCAGGTGCGAATTCCGTCCAAGAGTTGGCTTTCACATTCGCGGATGCCATAGCGTATGTTGAGGAGGTTTTAAAGAGAGGGATAGATATTGACGAATTCGCTCCAAGATTATCATTCTTCTTCAACGCTCAGATAAACTTCTTTGAGGAGATAGCGAAGTTCAGAGCGGCAAGAAGAATATGGTACAAAATTATGAAATACAGATTTAAAGCGAAAAATCCAAAGAGCATGAGGCTGAGATTTCATACCCAGACAGCAGGTTCCTCATTAACCGCACAGGAGCCGATGAATAACATAATAAGAACCACCATAGAGGCCTTGGCAGCCGTTCTCGGAGGAACCCAGTCTCTACATACGAATTCCTACGATGAAGCCCTTTCACTTCCTACGAAAGAAAGCGTATTACTCGCATTGAGGACTCAACAGATAATAGCCTATGAGACGGATATAGCGGATACGGTTGATCCCTTGGCTGGATCCTACTTCATAGAATCCTTAACGAACGAAATAGAGGAAAAAGTCATGGAGTACCTTGAAAAGATAGATTCGCTTGGGGGTGCCGTGGAGGCCGTGAGAATCGGTTTCTTTCAAAAGGAAATAGAGGAATCCGCTTACAATTATCAAAAGGAGATTGAATCCTGTGAGAGGATAATTGTGGGCGTAAATGCTTATAAAACGGAGAATGCCCAGAATAGCGATATAGAGATCTTTCATCTTCCCGAGGATGTTCAGGAAGAGAGGATAAGAAAGTTAAAAGAATACAAATCCAAAAGGAGTAAGGATTTCTTGAAATACCTGAGGATTTTGAAAGAAAAGGCTAAAACATCCGAAAATCTCATGCCTTATATATTTGATGCTGCAAAGAACGGTGCAACCTTAGGAGAGATTTCCGACACTTTGAGGGAAGTATGGGGAACTTACGACGAATTGAAAACATAGTACCTACTCTGGTTTTTTCACTTGCATTTATAAATCCACATCCTTCTGCGGCTTTCGGATTAAAGGCGGTTTTAATCGTTTATCTGATGATATTATTGGTCGTTTTTGGAATATTTTGGAGTTTGGCTTTTTCCAAAGATGTAAAAGTGGAACCGATAATGTCTTCCCTGGTTCTCATATTCGTTGGATATTACATAACTTCGCTTTTGGGCTCGGTCGCTTTTGAGAAACCCATAAGGTTGGATGAACATTACTTCATACCTTTACTGTATTTGGCTTTTTTTGTGGGAGCCTTTTCCGACGGTAAAACCTTGCCAAAACTGTTGCCTTGGATATTGGTGGTATCAAGCGCAGCGATATTTTTTGCAACTATTATCAGCATATTTTACGAATTCCGCCCGACCTTGAGGTTTGGGTATAGGAATGTATTTTTCTGTCCGAGCATAATAGCCTATGCCCTGTTTTTAATGTCCCGTGAGAAAAGTCTATGGATGAAGTCGCTTTATTTGCTGAGCATATTCTTATCGTTTGCCAGCATAATCTTCTTCGGAAACAGAACGAACTACATTTCCTTACCTCTACTCATCCTAATAATCATCGCTTATAGCATATTTAAAGGTGGTTTTTTAAGGCAGATTTATACCATGATCAACGCTTTTTTGGCGAGTTTAATTATGGGTTTGGGCATAGGTTATATTATGTTTGGAAATGCATTTTTGGTTTATGTGTTTTCAAGATTCCTTTCGCTCTTTAAGTTTGCCGTTGAAAGGAGCGATCCAGCGGCCCAGATAAGACTTTACGATTACTCCCTCGCCATGGAAAGATTTTCCCAAAGTCCAATATTTGGCGCAACTTCCTTTGATGTTCTGGTGAGATGGATAGAAGGGAAAATAGTCATGTTCGTTGATAGTTCATTCATAACCGTTCTATGGAAGCTCGGGATGTTCGGCTTCGCAGTGTATATTCTTATGCTATCCTACGCTTTATATACGATTTTGCGAGGTGTTTCCAAGGGGGAGGATTTCGCTCTTTTCACCTTACTTTTATTCGTCTCCCTTTTCATAACATCCATAACTACAACGGCCTTGATACACTATATACACATAGCACCACTTATGATAAGCGTGGGTATATTATCAAAATCTATCTATTCAAGCAAACCCATAACATAAAATACGCCAAGGTATATGCCGTAGTTCAGGTTG
>WGFI01000042.1 GCA_015492295.1 Caldifarciminota bacterium | reverse complement strand
GTAGAAATGTTGTCATCAGAGTTTGTCTGTAAGTCAAGATTAAACCTTTCTCACCAGCCTTTCTTACCTTTATCCTCACCCTTATAGTCTCAGGTGTTAATAAGTTCTTGGAATCAGCCCAACTCCTATACTCATATCCATCCCTCTCCGCCACAACTTCCAACATATCCCCTTTATCAGTTAAAAATGCATCTACCGGTCTCTCATCCCTAACCCTTAGAAATCTCCTCTCATCAGGCGTAATATACACCTCCTCCCCCTCACCCTTTCCCACCAATAACAACTCTTGATTCACTATATACTGCGTCTCAAGAGCCTCATTCTTTGCAACTATGTATAAGGTATCTCTCGGAGGTGTCCTTTCAAGCATATCTATATCCCTCTCCATAAGTGATTTCGCTATTGATTTTGAAAAACCTTCCGCTTCAACCACCCACCTATTGCCATCATAAGTGTAATATACAGGACAGGAGCCATAGGTGGATTTAACCACTGCTGCTACCCAACCTCCAACCCATAATGCTACACCAACCGTTGATAGAACTTGTTGAGTCTCACTATTTACATAACTATACTCATTAACCTCAACAAGGGCAACGCTATCCTTGTGTAATGAAAACCAACCCGTATCTATAAGGGTTCTATCGGGTGAGTAAAGTTTTCCTCTAAACTTAATGTAATCTCCCTCAACCTTTATACTTTCCGCAACATACACCCTCCCATCCCACATATGAAACTTTATACCAGAGGCTTTACCGCTTTTTAGTTGTTCCGTTTTAACTATATACCTTTCAAGCGTTTTATATGTGCATGAAAGAATTGCAAAAGTGAAAATCGCGGTTAAAATACCTAACGAAATCTTAGTCCTCATTTTCATCTTTTATAACCTCCGGTTTTTTCTTACGAATAATTTTAGGTTTTGACAGGTTGGATAAAAATGAGGATAAATATCGTGATATTGGTAATGTGATAATAGTGCCTACACTTGCGGTTAAGCTGAAATCTCTTTTGTGCCCTCGGAGGTATCGTTTAAATTCATATTCATAGATTTTTGATGCTATCGCCACATAGGGTATTATGGTACCTTTCAATGGTATCTTATACTTTATATCTACTTGAAAAAATTGCTGTAATAAATCTATAACTAAAAAACTGTAGGAGTAGTCACTATCTGTCTTACCATATTCAAAAGTTGCCAATATATTCTTTATATCTACCAATGCTCCAACTAACCATCCCACTGAATGTTCTCGTTCTCGTCCTTCATAATAACCCCCATAAAACCCTATATTCGCAAAATTAGATCTTCCATATATTATGATAAGGGGATATGTTATAATAATATCGTTCTTATAAATTATTTCTGGTGATACAAACCGTCGGATGATGCCTGCCTTGCCCAACACACCTATACGAATGGCACCAATATAAGGAGACATAAAATACAAACCCGCGCTTGATGATATTAGTGGAAAAGTAAGTTTATCGGAATATTCATATCCAAATCTTACCCCTTCATAACCCCCATAACCCACACCTCCTCCACCTTCCAACCATCCATTTATCAGACCTTCTCCAAAAACATACACCTGAGAGGTCAGGAATAACATATTTCCTTCCCCCTTAGGTGGGTATTATACAGCTGCATAATACTCAATTAATGCTAAGGATTACAGGAAGAATTTTTGAACGATAATCTTCCATCTTTTCAAGTATATGTACGGCATCCTCGTCAGTTGAAACTATCTCAACTATTAAATTCGGAGGACTACATCTGCTCCTCGTAAGGTAAATGGATACTTTGAGATCATCAGCGACACTTCCCCAACAAGAATTAGATATTTTCTTCTATCAAGTTTTTTCTAAGAAGATAAGATATTTTCATTTCCAACCAAGCATGCAAATCCCTTGCAGGCAACTTTTTAACTTCCTTACCGTTGATAACTTCTGAAACATCGGAAGGTATCCTACCCGAGATATAATCCTCATAAGTCCAAAGCTTCTCTTTAACCGTTGCCTTCATAACCAACCTTTTTCAATAGATCCCTTAACCTGAACTTAACCTCTTTCAAAAGCTCAACCTCCTCATCCTTGGTATATACTTTTATATTTTCCCCACTCACACCCACAACCTCACCCCCCTCAGCAAATATCCATATCTGGCGTTTGATACCCCACTCGCTATACTCCCTTATCTTTCTCAATATATAACCCGCATCTTCGTAGGAGGACACCACCTCAACGATTAGATCGGGAGGAACATCTATGGATTTACCACTTAATACCCATCTGTATTTTGAAATCACAACTATGTCAGCAGCCCTTAGATTCAGTGGTCTGCGTGATAATACTAACCCAACCTCACCAACAAATACGAGATAGTTTTTCAGATTTTTTTCCAACAACATACCTATATATAACACCAATCTACCATGCAAATCTCTCGCGGGCATTTTCTTAACCTCCTTACCGTTTATGATTTCAGAAACATCGGGAGGTATCTTACCGGAGATATAATCCTCATAAGTCCAAATTTTCTCCTTAACTGCCGCCTTCATAACCTACCTCCTTCAATAAATCGCTTAACCTGAACTTAACCCCCTCCAAAAGCTCAACATCCTCATCTTTGCTAAAAAGTTTAACCCCTTTATCGTCTATAACGATAATCTCTTTGGCCTTCGGATAAATCCAAACCTGCTTGAAAACCCCCCAGGTTTTATAGTCCTTAATCTTACCTTGAACATATTCGGCGCTGTCAGAAGGTGAAACTACTTCAATAATAAGCTCAGGAGGTATATCAATTGAACCCTCTGGTATATCTCTCATCCTCTCCTTTGATATAACCACTATATCTGCACCCCTTAAAATCAAAGGGTCTCGTGAAATGAGCAAGCCTACTTCACCGATGAGAACGGTATATTTTCTAAGATTTCTTTCCAAAAACATACCTATAAGCAATTCCAATCTTCCATGGAATCCACCTACTGGCATTTTCTTAACCTCCTTACCGTTTATAATCTCTGAAACATCGGGAGGTATCTTACCAGCAATATAATCCTCATAAGTCCAGAGCTTCTCTTTAACCGCCACTTTCATAACCAACCTCCTTCAATAGGTCCCTTAACCTAAGCTTAACCCCCTCCAAAAGCTCAATATCCTCATCTTTACTGTACAATTCCATACCTTTGCCGCTTATGATAACAACGACACCTTCCTCCGGAAACACCCAAACCTGTCTATTCACACCCCATCTCCTGTAATCTTCCATCTTCTCCAAAACATATACAATACTCTCTCCCGGAGATACGATTTCAATAACGAGTTCTGGCGGTATGTTCAAAGCCCCCTTGGGTATATCCTTTAACCTTTCCTTGGAAATGACCACTATATCAGCCCCACGAAGATGTAAGGGTACGGATGATAAAAGAAGACCCACCTCACCTACGAGAATATAATACTTATCGCTTAACTTTTTTGATAAAATAAACGAAATTTTATGTTCCAAAAACCCATGGAATCCACCTACTGGCATTTTCTTAACCTCCTTACCGTTTATAATCTCTGAAACATCGGGAGGTATCTTACCGGAGATGTAATCTTCATAAGTCCAAATCTTCTCCTTAACCGTCATATATCACTTTTAATTCTAAGGATGAAATAACCGATTTGGGCGATTTAAACCTCATTGCAGACTATCCTGCAAAGATTTGCAAAAAATACTCCTTTACCCCCTTATAATATCCACCCTATGAAGAGGATACTCTTTCTCGGCATATTTGGGCTTGTGGCTTTGTTTCTTTCAAATTGTGCAACTATCGTAGTGGAAGGTGATGCCCAGCTCGCTAAACCCACGGATATTTGTCAAAAGGTTAATGAAAAAAGATACCTTTATATACTCTGGGGGCTCGTCCCACTTGGTGATAATTCGACCGCAACTATAGTACCGAAGGGAAAGAAAGTCAAAGTAGAAACGAAATACACTATAATAGATGTCTTAATAGGCGCGTTAGCTAATGGGTGCATTCCAACAACCATACAAACCAAAACTGCCGAAGTATATATATGTGAGTAGATAATTCCCTTGTTTCAAAAGCTCACATCAAGTCTTTTTATGTGAAAACTTTTTATGTGAAAAGATTTTATATTGTTTCATTGTAGATAGGCAACCCACATTTTCATTTTCACCCTTAGAATATCCTACTATGAAGGTTAGTAGATATGTACCTCTGATGCTTTTGATAGTTTTCGGATGCGGTAAGGATAACTATAAGGAAGTGATAAGCATAAAGGGTGAAAAGCATACGGTGAAGATTATGAGTAAAAGCGCTGAACTGAATGTGGGTATAAACGACATAAAGGTTGTTGTGGATCCTCCATCAAAACTCCTTGAATTCTACCTATATATGCCCCCTATGCCCGGTATGCCCGAGATGAGGGCGGTTGCCGATATAAAGGAAAAGGGTAAAGGTGTATATGTCGGGAAGGTGAGTATAAGTATGGAGGGAAGTTGGGAGATAAGGGCAAAGGTTTCAGGTGAGATGATAAGAAAGGAGGTAAATATACCTTTAAGAGCAGGGCAGGAACATGCTGGTATGAAGCACGATATGAAAGGAATGAAACACGATATGCGCAATGTTTTGACCGTTCCTTCGTTTAAGTTGGCGAATTTCAATGTATCAACGTATAAAGTTGATTCTATGGAGGTTCCTATGGTTATATACGCTGCGGGTACCGTATCCTATCCGAGCAAGAATATAACGAATATTACCCCGAGATTTTCAGGATTCATAACCAGGGTATTTGCGGATAAAGAGGGGGAATACATCAGAAAAGGGGAACCCCTATTTGAATTTTACTCACCCGAGATAATAAGAACTTATGAGGAGTATATCAATGCGAAAAATAATAACGATAGTTTAGCTTTACGCTTCGCGATTGAAAAGTTCCTACTTTATGGGGTCCTACCAGAGGATATAAGGGATACCCTCGCGATTTTCAGATCCCCGGTGTACGGCAGGATAAAGGATGTTATGATACACAGAGGTATGAGTTTTAATAAAAATACCAACCTTTATACGGTCGTCGCCGGGAATATCTTTTATGTCATAGGTGAGGTCTCGCAGAGTAAGGCTAAGTATATAAGGATAGGAGATATTTTTGAGTTTGACGATGTGAAGGCAAAGATCGTTGAAATATCACCGAGGGTTAATGATAAAACTAAAACCATAAGATTCGTAGCGGTATTTCAAGGTAAAGACTTCTATGAAGGCATGATAGTAAGCGGTAAGATAAAGCGTATGGTTAAAGGACTCTTTGCACCCAAGGATGCGGTGATAAGGTCGGGTATAAAT
The DNA here is from genome assembly GCA_015492295.1 of Caldifarciminota bacterium. Taxonomy (GTDB): domain Bacteria; phylum Hydrothermota; class Hydrothermia; order LBFQ01; family LBFQ01; genus Caldipriscus. Next base: position 9,970 of record WGFI01000042.1, on the reverse strand, counting down.
GACTATGTGTATCTCAAAGTGGGAGAGAATTCCTTCACACCCAAGAAAGTGAAAGTCTTATCGGAGGTTGAGGATGGTTATATCGTGGAGGGTATAAAGGTGGGAGACGAGATTGTGAGTAAAGGTGTGTTCTTCATAGACGCGGAGGCGAATTTCCGCGGAATAGGAGGTATGTAAATGAGGAAAATCGTAAATTGGGTCCTTGAAAACCCATTTTTAACCCTGTTTATGGTATTTTTTGTCGTACTCCTGGGTATAGTCTCAATTTTTAAAACTCCGCTTGATGCCATACCCGATATATCCGATACCCAGGTGATAATAGAGGCCAGATGGGATGGACAGGATCCATCAACCATAGAGGATCAGATCACCTATCCGCTCGTCTCCGCCATGCTTTCCGTCCCTAAGACGAAGGCTGTGAGAGGATACTCCATGCCCAACAAGTCCTTAATATATATCATATTTGAGGATGGGACGGATATATATTGGGCGAGAAGCAGAGTCCTTGAATACTTATCCCAGATAAACCTACCCGAGGGAGCGTATGTGAAACTTGGTCCGGATGCCACCGCCCTCGGATGGGTTTTTATGTACGCCCTCGTTGATACCTCCGGAAAGCATGATTTATCCTACCTCAGGGCTTTCAACGATTTCTATTTGAAATATATACTCTTAACGGCCGATGGGGTCTCTGAGGTCGCAACAGTTGGTGGATACCTAAAGGAGTATCAGATTGATATAGATCCTTACAAACTCAGGCAATACGGTATCACAATAAACGATATAATAAATGCCGTAAAAGGAGCCAATAGGCAGAGCGGTGGAAGGGTGCTGGAAGTTTCCGAAAGGTATTACATAGTCAGAGGTTTGGGATATATAAAATCCGTTGAGGACATTGAGAAATCCGTTATTAAAACGGATCCAACTACGGGTTCCAGTATCACGGTGGGGGATGTCGCGACCGTGCAATTAGGTGCAGCATTACAGGAAGGTGCCGTTGATTTGAACGGTGAGGGTGAGGTCGTTGGGGGTATAGTGATAATGCGGAACGGTGAGAATGCGCTAAGAGTGATAAATAACATAAAGATGAAGCTCAAAGATGTTCAACTTCCCGAGGGTGTTAAACTCATAATTACCTACGATAGGGGGGAACTCGTTAAAGAGGCCGTAAGCACCTTGTTTAAAACCCTGGTGAAGGAGTCCATAGTGGTTCTCGTAGTAATAGCCATATTCCTATTTACTCTAAGGGGTTCCCTTCCCATAGTGGTATTCCTTCCAATAGCCTTAATAATACCTTATATATTCATGTGGATGTTTAAAATCACGACAAATGTTATGAGCCTGGGTGGGATGGCTTTAAGCATAGGTGTCATGGTGGATGCGGGTATAGTGATGGTTGAAAATGCCTTTAAACATCTTGAAAAGAATCCTCCGAAAAATTACAGAGAAAAGTTAAGGGTGATTTATGAGGCCATAACCGAAGTTGCACCTTCCCTTTTCGTATCCTTGCTCATAATAACCATATCCTTCCTACCAATATTCGCTCTAACCGGTGAAGAAGGGAGATTGTTTAAACCCCTGGCATTCACGAAAACCATGACCATGGCGGTTGCTACGCTATTATCCATAACTCTCATGCCCGTCTTGATCCTATTGATGCTCCCCAATAAGGTTAAAAAGGAGGAGGAAAATCCGATAAACAGGATATTAATAAAACTCTATAAACCTGTGTTCAACTTTTCAATCAGGTATCCATATCCGATAATATTGATAGCGATAGCTCTCAGCGTTTTAGCATTCTTCATCCTCAGAAAGATACCTTCGGAATTCATGCCCCCCCTCAACGAAGGCTCCTTACTATATATGCCTTCATCCGTAGCGGGTGTTCCCCTTGATAAAGGCATTGAAATATTGAGGAAACAGGATTCCATTATCAAGTCGTTTCCAGAGGTGGAGGTCGTGTTCGGAAAGATAGGAAGGGCCGAAACGCCTACGGATCCAGCTCCACTGTCAATGATAGAGACAACCATACTGCTTAAACCTAAGAAAGAATGGAGGGATGGAATGACGATAGAGAAACTCGTAGGAGAGTTGAATAGTAAGGTTCAGTTTCCAGGTTGGGTGAATACCTGGGGTATGCCCATAAGGATAAGGGTTGATATGCTATCAACAGGCATAAGGACACCGGTGGGTATCAAGGTTCTGGGAAGCGATCCTTATAAGGTTGAGAGCTTGGCGGTTGAAATTGAAAGGATCCTTAACGATATGAAGGAAACTCAAACGGCCTTTGCGGATAGGGCATCAAGAATGTTATATGTTGATATAATACCGAGGAGGGAAAAGCTCGCATTGTACGGTTTGCATATAAGCGATATAATGAATATCATAGGAAAGGTGATAGGAGGCATGCCGGTGGATTATTCGGTTGAAGGAAGGGAAAGGTATCCCATAAGGGTAAGATTGGCTAGGGATTTCAGGGATGAGATTGAGGATATAAGGAACCTTGAATTTTTAACACCAACGGGTGCGGTAGTTTCCCTTGGAGATATAGCGGATATTAAGATAACGCAAAGTCCAGCGGTTATAAAGAGCGATAATGGGCTTATAGCCACCTATGTTTATGTGGTACCTGATGATAAGATCGGTATGGATGAATATGTCAAAATGGCTGATAGGATGATAAAGGAAAAGATAGAATTCCCAGCGGGGTACGGTTATACCTTCTCCGGACAGTATGAAAATCTCCGGAGAGCCCAGAACACTTTAATGCTGATACTTCCGTTGGCGATACTCAGCATATTCATACTCCTTTACATGAACTTCAAGTCCTTTTTCAAATCCTCCTTAATAATCCTTTCCATACCCTTCACATTATTCGGAGCCTTCGGACTGATGTATATCTTAGGATACAAAATGTCCATAGCATCGTGGGTTGGCGTTATAGCATTGTTGGGCTTAGCAGCGGAATTGGGAGTTATAATGTTGATGTTTATGGATATAGGTTTGAGAAATCATCCTGAGGATCCCATAAAAGGTATATATGAAGGCGCGTTAATGAGGTTAAGACCGAAAGTGATGACGGGAATGACCATCTTTTTCTCGCTTATACCCATAATGTTTGAGACCGAAATAGGTTCAAGGGTAATGAAGAGGTTGGCGGCACCTATGATAGGAGGAGTATTTCTCGCTTTGATATTGGTTCTGATCGTTCTACCCGCGGTTTATAGGGTGGTTTATGCCAGGAGGAGATTATGATATTATTCTTAGCCCTGACGCTTGAAGAGTATATAAAGGAGGTTGAGAAGCATTCGGCGCTAAGGAGCAGATACGAGGATTATTCGTCGTACTCCGGCGCGGTCCTACGAGGTTATTTCCCACCGAATCCTATATTAACTTTCAATGCCATGTTCATGCCCGGAGCGATCTCGTTGAACCAACCTTTGCCTTTAAGTTGGCCCATAGATGCTGCATCGTTGAGAGAAATGGAAAAATCGGCGTATTACTCCTATGAAAGTTTCAGGAACGAGTTTCTATTTATGGCCATAGATGCCTATCTTGATGTGATATTCTTTAAAGAAAAGTTGAAGATACTTGAAGAAATACTCTCCAATTTAAGGGATGCAGAAGTCAGCATATACGCCAACTATAAAACGGGTAAGGCGGGGGAGAGTGATCTTAGGAGGATAAAGGCCAGAATTGATGTTATAGAATCTGAAATTGATATGGTATCCGCGGAGCTAAACGGTAAATTGGCCATGGTTGAATTTTTCTATGGTGGGAAACCCGATACGCTTACGATGCCCCAAATTGATACCCTCCCTCCCTTGGATGAATTGCTTAAAGATGTGGATGAATCTCCGAGAATAGTCGCTCTCAAACATATGAAGAAAAGCAGCAGTTTGAGTAAAGTTTCCTCCCTATTTTCCTTGGTTCCCACCGTATCACCGGGTGTGCTGTACAACAATGGGAACTTATCCTTTTCCTTATCCTTCATCCTGCCCATCTGGTTTCCAAAGTACATAGGGGATGTCAAGAGAAGTTCAAGTATAAGCAAGAGCGCCGAATTGGAATATAGGAGTGAAAGGTTAAGATTATCCTCTCTGCTGGTATCCGAATATGAAAGGTACCTGTCTTCATTGAGTCGCGAAAGGGTGCTATCCTCGGCGCTGAAAGAGTTGGAAAACGCTTACGCGTCCGAAATAGCCAAATATAAAACCATGCGCTCGGGAACCACGGATTATCTGTTCGTTCAAAACGATGTGTTGGATGTAAGAATAAAGCTCCTGAAAGAGAGGATAAACACAATCAAGCATTATTATCGCATAAAGTCCTTACTCGGAGAGATTTAAACCAATTCAATGAATCCCATATCAACAGCGGCTTCCAGAACCTTCTCCCATCCCAACTCTTCAATTATCGTCCATCTATGAGGTCTGGTTGATGATGCCCTGCTGAAAACTTCGTAGGCCTGTTCTTTCTTTAAGGTTATCTTTTCGGGAAAACCCAGGTTTGTTAAGTATTTACGAACATCGTTCCACTTATCATATCCGTTGAGTTTAAGGAATAGGGGTGTGAAGAAACCGACTTGAATTCCATGCTTCTCACCGAAACCTATCAAATCCAAAGAATGACTCAACTTATGCTCCGGCCCACTTGCGGGCCTTGATGAACCCGCTATGCTCATAGCCCATCCACTGAGGATCAAACCCCAGACCAAACTTTCAGGATTCTTAAAAGGGTTGAAATTAAGCATGGATAGGGCGGATGACTTGCAGATCAGAGAGGATATAAAGCTGTAAGGCTCCGAGCTTTTTTCCTTAAATCTATCCCAATCTATTGAGGCCGATAGATCCGAGAGTAAATCCCCAGTACCTGCCAAGATACTCCATCTCGGGGCGTTTCCCACTATATCTATATCCACTATAACGCCAAATGGTAGTTCAATGTAAAAGCTCCTACCATATTTGACCCCTATGGGTGATGCTATACCATCGCTTGATATGAGGGTGGGTATTGAAACGAAGTGAGCCCCCATGTTCTTAGCCAAAAATTTCCCTTTGTCTATGATGGAACCCCCGCCAACCGACACCACGCATATTATATCCGAATGAGGCTTTCCTACGATACTCTCAACCAACTTTCCAAACTCCTTGGACTTTCTTTTACCGTAAAGCACCAATATACGATTTTCTCCAAATATTGATTTCAGTCTGTACGCGGACTCTTCAAGTATTCCCCTTCCTATATCCAGTATGGAGTAAAATCTCACACCATCCTCAATACCCTTCTTATTCCCAACCTCAAAACCGTCCAAAAAGCCTCCCATATTATACCCCTATCCAACTTTGATTTTCCCGCCCTCCTTTCAACGAATATTATAGGAACCTCACAAACTTTAAAACCTTTCACCCACAGGTAAAAATGTATCTCTATTTGAAAGGCGTAGCCATCGGATTTTATCTTGTTAAGGTCAAGGGATCTCAGAGCATCAACCTTTATGGCCTTGAAACCGGCCGTTAGGTCCTTAATATTAACGCCTGTAAATATCCTCGCGTACAGGTTCGCATAGTACGATAGCAAAAGCCTGCTTATAGGCCAATTAACAACGCTGACCCCCTTAACATACCTTGAACCTATCGCTGCATCACAATTTTCCAAAGATTCAACCAACCTTTCAATATCTTTGGGATTATGCGAAAAATCAGCGTCTATCTCCACAACCACATCGTAATTCCTATCTATCGCCCACTTAAATCCTGTTATGTACGCGGAGCCTAAGCCCATTTTGTTCGGCCTCCTTATGAGATGTATCTTCGGATCCTTCTCCTTTATAGTCTCAACTATCCTCCATGTTCCATCGGGAGAGTTATCGTCTATAACCAAAACATCGGGATTAAGACTCAAACTTCTTATCTCTTTTAAAAGCGCGGCTATGTTTTCGGCTTCGTTATAAGTCGGTATAATTACTAAAACCTTCAACTCTCGTATTTATAGAAGCCTTCACCCGTTTTCCTGCCCAATTTTCCAGCCTCAACCATCTTCACGAGTAAGGGGCAGGGTCTGTATTTGGGATCCCTCAAATCGTTATAAAGAACGAGTAGTATATTAAGGCAAACATCCAAACCTATGAAATCCGCAAGGGTCAATGGACCCATGGGGTGGTTCATACCGAGCTTCATAACCGTGTCTATCGCCTCCTTGGAGGCTACACCTTCATAAAGAGCCCATATGGCCTCATTTATCATAGGCATAAGTACCCTGTTTGATACGAAACCCGGATAATCCTTAACCTCAACGGGGACCTTTTCAAGTTTCTTGGCGAGTTCCATAACTAATGAAACGGTTTCATCCGCGGATGAATAACCCCTTACAACCTCAACCAACTTCATAACGGGTACCGGATTGAAAAAATGCATGCCTGCAAAGAGTTCAGGGTGTTTCGTATAGCTGGCCAATCTCGTTATGGATATGGAGGAGGTGTTCGTCGTTATCACTACATCATCCTTAACGATGCCCGATACCTTACTCAGAACCTCTCTCTTTACGGTTTCCTCCTCAAAAACCGCCTCCACGATGAAATCAACATCGGATAAAAAGCCGAGATCGGTAGAAGTTTCTATTCTGCTGAGAATATTGGGTATATCCTCCTCGGATACTATACCCTTCTTGGCCTGCCTTTGGAGATTCCTTTCTATGGTTTTCATGGCCGTTGTGAGTTGCCCCTCACTCTTATCAACGAGCTTTACATTATATCCGTATTGTGCGAAGACATGCGCTATACCGTTTCCCATAGTACCTGCTCCAATAACTCCGACTTTTTTCACATCCTTCATAACCCGAGATTTTACAGTTGAGGAATCTCTTCCTCAGATTTCCATAAGTTGATTAAGTAATCTTTTTCCTCCTCAAAGGATCTCGCTATGGTTTGGAAGTACTCCTCCGCCTCATCGTGATCCACATGTTCAAGCATATTAACCATACTGGCAACCATACCATTGTATATAGGAACCAGGGTTGATAATACTTTAAACTTCTGTCTCGGAATCTCATTGAAAACATCAGCGAATTTATAGACGATCCTCGCCCAGATATTGGGTTTTATTATGAAGTAATCATCATCCTGAATGTGGTAGAGTTTTTCCAAGGTTCTGTACTCTTCCTCGTCAAGTATCCTTCTCCAAAGATAACCGAAGTTTTCAAATCCCAACTTGAAGTAATCTATAAGCGCAGATTTGTTTATCTTAAAAGGCTGAGGCTCAACTCCTACGAATTCACCAAAGGTGGGAACCTGTTTTATCTCCTTAACATTCATCCAAAAATCTTGATATTCTTTCAGCATGCTGAATAGGGTTCCTATAACCTGCACAAACATCCTTCCGAGATGTCTCGCCGGATCCTTCACATTGTGTATCTTCGCTCCAAGTCTGACTTGACATATATTCATATTCTTTATTATAGCCTGTAAGGTTAGCCATATATCTATGCCGAATCTCGCCACATCTGTTTCCCATACATCCTGTTCAAGGCAGCTTCTTACCAACTTGGGTGATAGTCCGAAGTCTCCTCCTATGGGCTGTCTTATATCATACCCGAATACGGATCTTACCATAGGATAGACCACACTGTTGGTTATGGTTCCATCGTATTTAAATCTCTTGTAGTAGGGTGCAACAAAATCAAATCCTTCAAATATGGGTACCAATATGTTTCTTACCCAAGCGGGTGTAATTGATCTCAAATCCGAATCAAACAGCGCCACCGCTTCAACTTCAAGGAATTTGGACGCCTCAAAGATAGCCCTAACCGCCGAACCTTTACCCGGAATACCGCGATATATCATAACTATTATCTCGCTCTGCAAACCGTTATCCTTGAAGGTTTTCGCCACCTCGCGGGTATCGTCGGTTGAACCCCCATCGGAGACGAATATTAGACTTCTCTTGTTTGGGAAGTATCTTTTAAGGCCCTCCTCAACATTCCTTATGACATTCCCTATGGTATCCGCGCTGAAATATGTGGGAATCCCCACAACTATATCAACCCTGCTCAGCTGCTCAAGCTTCCTAATGGTAGGCTGTCTAAGTGCGGTTAAAAACTTCATGGTTGTTTTCCTATATAAACCAATAAAATATCCGCCACATTCGTCCCCGTATATCCCGTCTTTATACCCGTACCGAGAAGTTTATGAAATGTGTAAGAATCGTTATTCCTAAGGATCTCATCAATATCCAAACCCTTATTCATAGCCCTATGCCAATCCTCCGGACCGACAACTGCCCCTGCCAAATCCGTATTTCCATCTATTCCATCCGTTCCTCCGGCCAACACATATATTCTAAGGTTGTTTTTTGTGTGTTTCAACAGGTGCAAAACCAACTCCTGATTTCTTCCACCCCTACCATTACCTACCACCTTCACGGTAGTTTCACCGCCGAATATCAAGAGAACAGGGGCTTTGAAAGGATTTCCCGTTTTTATGATTTCCTCAACTATTGAAACTATAACCTTGGAAACTTCTTTAATATCTCCCCTTAATGTGGAAGTCATTATTTTTACCTTTATTCCCATATCCTTCGCCCTCCGATACACTCCCTGCAAGGCTGTGAAGTTATCCCCGATTATTATATGCTTAACCCTCCTGTTTTCCTTCTTCGGTGTTTCAGGAATATCTCCCTTTACACCCCTCTCAATTATCATTTTAACACTCTTCGGCAGCGATTCCCATATAGAATATTTTTGGGCTAAATTGAAAACATAATTGTAGGTGGTGCTATCGTAGTACAATGGACCTGATCCTATGGATCCCAAATCGTTACCTATGACATCCGATAGAACAAGGACGTACCCTTTCGCCCGCGTACATTCCGCCAATCTTCCACCTTTGACATTGGATATATGTTTCCTAAAAGCGTTTATCTCATGGATATCCATACCCGATTTCAAGAGTATATCGGTGGTTTTCTGTAAATCATCAAGTGTTATGGGATGTAAGGGTTTCTCCAATAAAGCCGAAGCTCCACCGGATAGTAAGAAGATATAAATATCATCCCTTTTGAGCGACTTCATATACTCAATTATCATTTCGGTATATTTAAAGTTTTCCTTGGATGGTATCGGATGGGTGCCGGTGTAATGCTCAATTCGTTTTAACTTACCTTTCTCGGTTGATATAACAATCCCACCTTTTATGAAATCTCCTAAAACTTTCTCCAATCCGAGAGCCATCCTATAAGACGCTTTACCCGCACCAAAAACATATATGGGTTTTTTTATAAGGTATCTTCCAATCTTTATTCCGTTTTTAGAGATTTTCACATTTTTTAGTACGACCTCGTAGGGGTCAACCGATTTTATACCTGCAAGGAATAAATCGTATAGAACTTTCTTTATCTGCAAAGACATAGAATAACTTGGAATTTTATGGTTGAAATTTCAGTATTAAAAGGATTTATGCCGAGGATAGTAAGGTGGGAACGAGGTAGAGATAGTTTGCCCGAAGCCGCATAGTGGCACGAACAGGCTTTGTGGCTAATACCATAAGGAACAAAATAACGGACAGGTATTAGATCCTCTTTGAGGGTTTAGGTGTATTACCTACCTATATACTTTTCAACTATATGTATTATCTTTTCAACTTTTTCAAAACCATCGTCTATCGCTTTCTTACTTTGAAGTTCCCTATAATATCCCCCAAGATGAAGAATATCATAAACGGAATTGAAGAGATAAATCAAAATGTCCCTATCCTTACCTATGCCCATAACCCTCTTTAAACTCTCATAATACACGGAATGCCTCTTTAACCTATTCTTAACCTCCCCTATATCTTTGTATATACCTTTTGCCAAGAATAGGGCTTTCAAAGCTTCAAGGGATGCCAAATAAGCCGTTCCAGAAGCCCTTGAAACCAACTTTATATCCTTATAAACTCCCGCCTCTTTTATCACACCAGATTTCTTTAAGTCTTCCT
>WGFI01000041.1 GCA_015492295.1 Caldifarciminota bacterium | reverse complement strand
TTTCAGGTATAAGGACAAGGGTGAGGTTAAAATATTGAATCCTGAGGGGTTTAAGCCGAAGGATTTTTCAAAGTCATTAGGAGAATCTAATAGTCAGTTTGGGTGAAGTATTTGCTCCCTTATAATACCTGCCTATGCTTAAAGTTGGGGATCCGGCACCGAGATTTGAGGCGGTTAATCAGGAAGGGAAAATATTAAAACTGGAAGATTTCAAAGGTAAATGGGTTGTTCTCTACTTTTATCCTAAGGATGATACACCTGGATGCACGGTTGAAGCTAAGGGTTTTGAAAGTTTAAGGAAGGAGTTTGAAAGCGAGGGAGCCGTTATATTGGGGGTAAGCAAGGATGACATCAATTCCCATAAAAAGTTCTGTGCGAAGTACGGCTTGAATTTCCACCTTTTGGCGGATACGGACGCTAAAATCATAGAAATCTATGGAGCCAAAGGAGGCTTATTTACCAAGAGGATGACCTATCTAATATCTCCCGATGGTAGGGTGGCACACATTTGGAAAAAGGTTAAACCCCAAGGACATGCCGAGGAGGTACTGAATAAGATCAAAGAATTGAAGGATGCCGGTTCTTAGGAGTAATATAAGGACGAACTCCCCGGAGTTTAAAGAGAACTACGAGTTTAACAAGAGTAAGGTTGAAGAATTTAAAAGGATACTTGAAGAAGTCAGATACAAAAGGTCGGAAAAGGCCGTAAATCTGCATAGGAGTAGGGGGAAGCTTTTGGCGAGAGAAAGGATTGAGAAGCTCGTGGATCCCGGAACACCATTCCTTGAACTATCGCCGCTCGCAGCGTACGGAATGTACAACGATGAAGTTCCTCAGGCCGGCATAATAACCGGAATAGGTATAATAGAGGGTAAAGAAGCCGTGATAGTGGCGAACGATGCGACCGTTAAAGGAGGAACATATTTCCCCGAAACGATAAAAAAACACATTAGAGCCCAAGAGATAGCCTTACAGAACAGGTTGCCCATAGTTTATTTGGTTGATTCGGGTGGAGTTTTCCTACCCCTACAATCCGAGGTTTTTCCGGATAAGGAGCACTTCGGAAGGATATTCTACAATCAGGCCGTCATGTCTTCCTTGGGTATTCCCCAGATAGCGTGCGTTATGGGTATGTGCACCGCTGGCGGGGCTTATGTGCCTGCAATGTCAGATGAAAATATTATAGTGAAAGGTACCGGAACTATATACTTGGCGGGACCCCCACTGGTAAAAGCGGCGACAGGTGAGGAAGTTGATGAGCAGAGTCTCGGTGGAGGGGTTATGCATTCAACCGTATCAGGGGTCACGGATCACTTGGCAAACGACGATGAGCATGCCATTCAGATTCTAAGGAGCATATTCAGGAACTTAAATGTGAATAAGGATATACCTCTTGAAATTAGAGAGCCTGAGGATCCTCTGTACGATCCAGACGAGATTTACGGAATACTACCGAAGGATTTAAGAAAGCCTTTTGACATGCGGGAGATAATAGCGAGGATAGTGGATGGCAGCGAATTTCACGAGTTTAAAGCTGAGTACGGCTCAACTCTGGTATGCGGTTTCGCGCATATAAACGGGATACCCGTGGGTATATTGGCCAACAATGGGGTATTGTTCAGCGAATCTGCGCTCAAAGGGGCACATTTCATAATGCTCGCTGATCAAAGGAGGATACCTTTGGTATTCCTACAAAATATCACTGGGTTTATGGTTGGGAGAAAATATGAGGAGGAGGGAATAACAAAGCATGGGGCTAAGATGGTTCAGGCCGTTTCAACGGCAACCGTCCCAAAGATCACCATAATAGTCGGTGGATCTCACGGTGCTGGGAACTATGCCATGTGCGGGAGAGCGTACAATCCTAGGTTTTTATTCATGTATCCAAACGCGAGGATCTCGGTCATGGGCATGGAACAGGCGGCAACCGTGATGATAATTATAAACGAAAACAAATATAAAAGACAAGGGAAAGTGATGCCTGAGGAGGAAAAGGAAAAAATAAAGGAGGAGATATTCAAAAAGTATTCAAAAGAAAGCAGCGCCTATTATTCAACGGCGCGCCTATGGGATGACGGTATAATAGATCCAAAAGAGACAAGAGAAATTTTAACCTTCACATTATCGGTTGCTCTTAACAACATCCCTGAAAACAGGGTCTTCCCTGTATTTAGATTTTAAGGATTCGAGGGAGTGCCTCCTGATAAGGAGGACAGTCAATATAACCTTCAAATTGGTTATTATAGCGAGTATCACGAACAGGGGCTTTATGAATCCCAAGGACACCATAACGAATGTCAAGAAGATCCTTTCATCCCTCTTTCCTAAGATGTACCTTAGGTGAGGTATGATCTTATATGCGCTTGTGAAGTACTCACCCTTAAATCTTTCAGTTGAATAGCTCACCATGACGCTGCCGAATATGGCCAGCAGTATCCATGGATAGAAGGCCAATTCTTTAACATGCGTGGCGAGCGCCAACAGAAACAGGAAATCAACATACCTGTCCAGAATTGAATCCAAGTATCCTCCGAATTTGCTCGTCCTCAAAGAAGCCCTGGCTATCTCCCCGTCAATGCCATCGGTTATGGAGCTGATCTGATACAGTATAGCTCCGAATATGGGGTTGAAAAACGCCACGAATGACGATAAAACCCCCAACGCGAATGACAATAGGGTCGCCTGCATAGGTGTCAGGAAGTTGATAAGATATTCGGATAACTTTGTGGATATTTTTCTGTTGATGAATCTTGATATTATACCATCCTCCGAGGACTTTACGGAAAGTCGTATTATATACCTGTTGGCTTTTTTGAGTTCTTCCTTGGTATCCACATCCATCCAGAATTCTCCTGATACTTCATAATAGGGAAGCTTTGCCTCCTTAACGATCAGACTCATAGGCAGAATGTAATGTGATCTTTCAAGCTTCTCAACGGTTTTAAAAACATCCCTATCAAGGACGAAGAAACCCGTATCAAAATAATGATATTGCACCAAATTTTTTCCTATATCTTCAATGAAACCGTTATAACATATGACCTTCGTTGCCTCTTCCCTATCTATATATAATCCTTGTCCATCAACGATCAAACCCATACCACCTACGGCCTTCTTAATGAATCTATCGGAAAAAACATGATCAGCCATAACCACAACGAAGAAATCCTCTTTGATGTGATCCTTAGCGAGGAACAATGAATATCCGTTCTCCCTTTCGGGATAAGGATTGATTACCAGCTTCGCTCTTATTCCGTATCTTCTTAAAACCTCTTTAACCATGTCCTTATACTTCGGATTTACCACGATTATGAAATCGCTTATACCCACAGATTTCAAAAGTTTTATATTCCTTATCAAAAGGGGTAAGCCCGCAACTTTCATAAGATACTTGGGCAACTTGGAATTCATACGAGTGGAATTTCCAGCGGCCAGTATAACGCACCCTTTCATTCTACCACCTCCTTTTTGAAACCTGTGGGGAATTTAAAGAACCGTATATTATAAGGTTGTAAGATTTATCCCTTCGTTTTTTAAAAGCAAATTGTCAAATATTCCCAAATGCAATTTTTTCCCGACCCTTCTCATCTCATTTAAAGCCTCATTTAGTCTATGACGGGAAATATATATAAGCACATTGCGGCATATTACGGCATCAAACGATTTATCCTTAAAAGGCAACCTCATCAGGTTTCCAAGAACGAAATGGGAGTTTTTCTGTAAATCCGAAGGCACCCTCCAAAGCGACCCCCACTTTGTAAGGAAATTCTCCTTCATCCCTCTCAAAGAGAAGGATGTATATATCCCGCTCCTTCCTATCATCAAATTTTTCATTGATATATCCAAACCCACGACATCGCACTCTATATTCATAGTCCTACATAAATACGCTATCGTATATACCTCCTCACCTCTCCCACAACCCACCGATAAAACCCTTATATATCCATATTCTGAAAAGTTCTCCCTTAAAAACCTTACGAGTTCCTTTTTTTCACGAAAAAAGTACCCTTCCGGTATTGAGACCTTATCCAAGGCTTCAATGAGGTTGTTTGCATGAATAACCTTATCCAGTTTTAACCCGAATTTCTCTTCAAGTATGAGATTCCAGATCACAGTCTGGACCACATATATGAGAATACATCTGAGAAGTGCTCAAAGATCCCCGCCCTATGAAGGTTCCATTCGGATCCCCTGAGATAATAACTGGCCTTCATCTTAGCCTTATCCAGAGGATTTTCATAACCCAACCTCTGATATATGTACGGTAGGGTGGGTTTTCCTTCATCTTCAACATAGTCGTCGCAATCATCCAGTATCTGAAATGCCATACCGAACATCTTACCCGCTTCCCTCAGTGTATGATCCTCTTCACCTTTCAACAGTTTCCCCGTCTCAAACGCTATCTCATAAAGCGAAGCGGTTTTCTTGTATATTATGTCAAGGTATGTGTGCTCATCAACCGATTCAACTGTTAGGACATCCTCCTCGTACTGTCCGAGAGCCATGTTATAAACCACATTTGATAGGATTGAGAAGAACTTTGGAAATGACGATACTTTAACGAGCGCCTTGGTGAATAGAAGATCCCCTATTAGGACCGACAATCTCGTTGTTAAAATCCTGTTTAAGGTTTTACCGCCCCTTCGCGTTTCGGAGTCATCAATTATATCGTCATGTATCAAAGATGCGGCATGTATCATCTCCAAAGAATAACCCGTTATTAGGGTTTTTTCAAGGGGGTGATCATAAATCCTCCCGCTTATATAGGATATTATCGCTCTGAGTCGCTTACCCTTTATGAGATAAATCGGTATATTGAAGTACTTCGCCTCATCTTCAAGCATACTTTCAAGAACTTCCAAATAACTTTTGAATTTCTCCTTTAAAGTTATCACACTATTCAATTTTCACCTTCTCCTTTGAACCATCGGGATATACAACGGCGTAATAACCTGCAATGAGATTAACCTCAACCACCTTCCCTTCACCCTTAGTTGTCATAACCGTGGAGTTGAGTTTGGGCACCTTTGAAGACATCTCATCGTAAAAGGGCAACTCGTATGTTAAACAGCATAGTAATCTCCCGCATGCGCCTGTAAGTTTATCGGGTGCGGCGAATAGATACTGCCTTCTTGCCATATCCTGGGATACGGAAGGTATATCCTTTAAAAACACCTTACAACACAATTCAAGACCGCATCTTCCAAGCCATCCGACCTCAGAAGCGAATCGCGCGTAAGAGGTGTATTCAAATTCCACCCTCACATGCAGCCTCCTTGCTAAGAACAAAACCGTATCCTTCAAATCCAGGGGTTTTTCAGAGGCGTATCTGACCCTCAGTATCCCCCTCTCCCCATCAAACTCCCCATCTATAACCTTGGCGCCTATTTTGTTTTCCCAGATTATACCCTTAACCATATTAAGCATGATATTGAGAACCTCCTTGTTATGGGCACTTCTTATGAATTCTGCCTTTTGAAGATTTTCGTTTTTCCTCGGTCGTCGGAATTTCAGAACTTTCACCAATAGAGGTTTATCCTCACCCTCCACATTTAAATACACATAAGGAAAAGTCTTCCTATATTCAAAAGGACTACAGACGAAATGCCCGAAATCCCCGCCTATTATTGAAGTTTCAATCACATTCATTTCCGTAATATGATTCTTCCTCGCGAGAGGTCATAAGGACTGAGTTCAACTACGACCCTATCCCCTGGAACTATCTTTATGTACCTTATTCTCATTTTGCCCCCTAAGTGAGCCAATACCTCTATTCCGTTATCCAGCCTAACTTTAAAGAGGGTATTCGGCAAAACTTCAACGACCGTACCTTCCATCCTTATGGTTCCCTTAGCCATCTATGTCCTCCGTTAATATTTCCGGACCATCGTCATGAATATACACCGTATGCTCGTAATGCGCGGACCACTTTCTATCCTTGGTGACTATGGCCCAGCCGTTCCTTGCGGTTTTAACATCCGCTGTTCCCATATTTATCATAGGTTCAATTGCCAAAGCCATACCACTCTTGATTATAGCATCGCTATCCACATCGTCGGGGTGATTGAATATCACCGGATCCTCGTGAAGTTCCAGACCCACGCCATGCCCCGTAACCCCCTTTGCGGGCTCAAAACCGTATCTCTTTACCGTATCGTATATGGCATAGGTTATATCCGATACTCTTTTCCCTTTTTTACACATATCTATGGCATTGTAAAGCGCTTCCTTGGTGGCTTTGAGAAGAAGTAGAACCCTATCGGATACCTCACCGAGAACGAATGTCCAGGCAGTATCCGAATGATAACCATCAAATTCCACACCCACATCAATCTTTACGAGCATTGGGGGTATAAGGATTTTGTTTTTAAGCGGAAGACCATGAACGACTTCTTCATTTATAGAGACACAGGTTCCGTACCTATACACCTTGTTGTCCGTCTTATATCCCAGAAAGGATGGCCTTCCTCCCTTTGATATTATGTAATCCACGATCTCATCGTTTATGTACTTGGCGCTTATACCTTTTCTTATGAGCCTTTTTGCCAACCTCAATGAACCCGACGCTATCTTTGAAGCTTCCTTTATTCCGGCCAGATCAATCTCATTTTTCAGGATGATCATAGCGCCTCCGTTATCCTTTTGAACACCTCCTCTGGCGTTCCCAAGCCTTCTATAACCTTAACCAACCCCCTTCTTTCGTAGAATCCTACGAGAGGTTGGGTACTTTCCTTATAAACCCTTAACCTGTTTCTAACGACCTCCTCAGAGTCATCCTTCCTCTGAACCAGTTTCTCCCCACACTTATCGCACACCTCATCCTTCTTAGGAGGATTATAAACCAAGTTATAAACGGCTTTACAGCTTGGGCATATTCTCCGCTTTGATATTCTCGTTATTATCTCCTCATCCGGAACGTCCATAAGGAGAACATGGGTTATATCAAGGTTTTTCCTTGAAAGCATATCATCCAGGGATTCGGCCTGTTTCAATGTTCTCGGGAAACCATCAAGTATAAAATTCCTCTCGGATCCTATGGCCTCCTCTATGAGTCCTATCATTATGTCATCGGGTACGAGTTCTCCCTTTTCCATATACTCCTTCGCCCTTTTCCCCAAGTCCGTTCCCTTATACACCGCTTCCCTGAGTATATCCCCCGTTGATATCTTCTTTATACCCAGATACTTGGAAAGTTTTTCCGCCTGGGTTCCCTTCCCAGCACCAGGGGGACCTAAGAATATTATTCTATACCCATCCCTCTCCATGATCTGACCTTTGCTCTACCAACCAAACTCTCATAGCGGTACATAATGAGATATGAGTTTATCTTCTGAAGGAGATCAAGGGCAACCCCAACTATTATCAAGAGTCTCGTTCCTCCGAAATACAGCGGTATGTTCAACCAGGTTGATACATGATAGGGTATTATCGCAACGGCTGAAAAGAAAAGCGCCCCTGGAAGCAGGATCCTGGTTAATATCCTATCTATATAATCGGCGGTCTCATCCCCAGCCCTAACACCCGGAATGAACGCCGAGGACCTCTGCAAATTGTCCGCGACTTCCTTAGGATTGAAGACTATTGATGTATAAAGGTAAGCGAAGAAGATGATTAGGAGAGCGTAGGTTATATCATGAACCAAGGTGCCGGGTTGAAAGTATGCCGCTATACCCGAGAATATACCTTCACCCGTAAAGGTGAAAGCTGTTTGTGGAAAGAGTAATATACTCTGAGCGAATATTATGGGCATGACTCCCGCGGTATTCACCGTCAAGGGAAGGTATCCACTCTGCGCCGTCGGCGATAGACCCACGGTCCTCTTAGCATAACTTATGGGTACCCTTCTTTGAGCCTCGGTTGCTATAACGACCAAACCCGTTAAAATAACGATGAATACGAGCATAAATACGACGGATTGGGTGGATACGGCTCCGTTCTTCCAAAGTGTATATGTGCTTATAACCTCATTAGGTAAGGATTCAAGCGAACCCGCGAATATCAGTACGGACGCGCCGTTCCCTATTCCCCTATCCGTTATCTGCTCCCCCATCCACATAAGAAGTATAGCACCACCGACCAAAGAAACCATGGTTGATACTACGAACAAAGGCCCTGGATTTGGTACAACTGGAACCCCCGAAGGGCTGGTTAAAGATTGCAGAAATGAGGATATACCAAAGGACTGCAAAGCGGATATTCCAACGGTTAGAAATCTCGTGTATCTATTCAATACCCTCCTTCCGTGCTCCCCTTCCCTTTGGAGCCTCTCAAAGTACGGAACCGTTGATGATAGAAGCTGGATCACGATGGATGCAGATATATAGGGCATTATACCTAAGCCGAATATGGCTGCCCTTGATAGGGCTCCTCCCGCGAATATATCAAACATGCCGAAGGCCGTGTTTGCTAAGGCCACGCGGAAGTACTCAGCTAAGGCATTGACATTCACGCCGGGCATGGGAATATGGGTTCCCACCCTGTAAAAGAAGAGTACGATGAGTGTAAAGATTATGCGATCTCTGAGTTCCTTAACCTCCCACAAACCGCTTATTATCCTCATCCAGCGTTCCATTTACTCTATCCTCCCACCTGCCTTTTCTATGATCTCCTTGGCCTTTTTTGAGAATGCATCTATACCTTTAAATACCAAGGGCTTGGTGAGATTCCCCTTGGCAAGTATCTTTATGAGTTTCCCCTCCAACTTACCCTTGATGAGTCCGCGGGCTTTCAGGGTCTCAGGACTCACCGTTTCGCCTTCGCTGAACTTGGCATCTATCTGATATAAATTTACGATGTCATAGGCCTTTGAAAACGGATTCTTAAATCCCCTTTTCGGTATGCGACGGTACAACGGGGTTTGACCTCCCTCAAACCAAACGGGTTTCGCTCCTCCACTTCTCGCCTTTTGACCCTTATGCCCCCTTCCAGCTGTCTTTCCCAAGCCTGATCCTATACCCCTGCCAACCCTCTTCTTTTCCTTTTTCGCTCCTGGATTGGGCCCGATGTTTGAAAGCGTGAACATAAGTTGGGAATTATAAGGGTGAAGTTATTTTAGCTTTTTTAGCGCCTCGTCTATCTCCTTTATTTCCTCGTATCTTCCGAGAGTTTCAAGCATGACCTTTGCCATTTCAAGGTCCTTTTTAGCCCTCTTATACTTCCTCTTGTATGTCAATGCTATGCCCCTGTATTTATAGGCGTAGCCGAGAGTCGTCGCATCCGGATAGTTATTTATGAATGTCGTCATGATCTCTATCACCTCATCAAACTTCCTCATCTGTAATAAGGCGTATCCTAAGTATCTGTAAGCATCCTCCGCCCTCGTGCTACTCGGATATAGCTGTATGAATTCCCCACACCTCTCAACTGTAAGAGGATAGTTGAATGCCCCGTAAGCGTACTGGCAGGAGAAGAAAAGTGCATCTTTCTTGCCTTTACTGTCAGGATGGGACTTATAAAACGCGTACAATGAATCGGAAAGGGCCCTTAAATCCGCACTATCTTTGGCCTCTTCAAACATCCTATTCACCTTTATAGCATACTCATCCCAAGGATCCTTCTTCTCCTTCTTACCACCGCATGTAATCAAAAACAGGAACAAAATCGTTATCCATCTTCTCATATTCTGACCCCTAAGATCTCGGCAATCACCCTGTTTCCTTCAACCCGCAAAATCAAACATTCAACCTCCCCCCTCTTTATGTCCTTTATAGGGTATCTTAAAGCGGGTCCTATGCGATTCCTCGGAACCAAACACTTATGCCCGTTTATTATGACAACGAGACCCCCTTTTGAGGTCACTTTAACCACCTTACCAGTCAGGACATCCCCAACCTTGAACTTTGCGGGTTTCTCTTGGTAAAACTTTGTACGGAAGGTTTTGGTGGTGTAATCGGCTATGACCACACGGACCTTCACCTTTTCACCTACCTTATGCTCCTTTGGGGATTTCATAAGACCCTTAACTATATCCTTGTAGAACACCTCATATATATCGTCCCTAACATGCCTATTAACAACCACCTCTACGGGCTCCTTTCTATCCTTCGCCCTGAATATCTCCTTCCAAACCTCCGCCCTTCTAATCACCTCCTCGGGGGTTAGAGGTTTTTCGTATATCAGCAGACTGCGTTTTTGCATCGCTCCTTTATAAGCTTTCTTATCGTTTTCCTGAAAATCCTTTTATGATGGTTTGAAAATCCCGTTCTACGCATAACTATGTTCCCATCCGCGTCAATTATGAAGGTTGTGGGTATTGAGAAAACATTGTAGAGATCGGATACCAGATTGTCCTTATCAAGGAGTACTATGTAGTTTATGCCTTTATCCTTTACGAATCTCTTAACCGCCCTCTTGCTTATATCAACGCTTATCCCTATCACGACCAATCCGCTGTCCTTAAACTCCTCGTAGAGTTCCTTAAAGAAAGGTACGGATGCACGGCAGGGAGGGCACCAGGTGGCCCAAAAATCAAGAACTACCACCTTACCCTTGAAATCGGATAACCTATAAGGCTTTCCGTTGATATCTTTAAGTTGGAAATCCTTCGCCTTCTCCAAAGCGAGTAAATAAAGCAGCATAGTGAGAATTATAAGGCTGAAAAACTTTCCTCCTTAGAATGTGGAGATGAAGTGCAATTCCTGCGAAAGGGATACGGACGATTTCCCCTGTATGCATTGTGGATCTTACAATGTTTTGGATAAAGGTTTTGTGAGGCTTGTTGAATTTATGGGCGGTGATAGGGCGGTTGTTCAGGCTGCGAGGGTATCCTTGGGTCAAGGGTTGAAAACGCCGGAGAGGGACAGGAGACTCATACATTATCTTATGGAACATGAGCATGGTACCCCATTTGAGCACAGTATATTCAAATTTCATATTAAATGCCCGATATTCGTCGCGAGGGAGTGGTTCAGACATAGGATCTCATCCTTCAACGAGATAAGCCAGAGGTATGTTGAGGTAAAGGATGAATTCTATGTGCCAAACGCATTGAGAAGGCAGTCAAAGAGCAATAGGCAGGCGAGTGAGTTCGCCGAGTTTGAAAATGAAAAGGAGCTGATAGAGCTGATAGAATCCGCATACGGAAAGAGCTACGAGATTTACAAGGAACTCCTCAAAAACGGCGTTGCGAGGGAGTTGGCTAGGATAGTTTTACCCCTTGGTATATACACGCAATTTTACTGGACCGTGAATTCAAGGAGCCTTATGAATTTCCTCAGGCTTCGCATGGCGGATGATGCCCAGTACGAGATAAGACAATATGCGAATGTGATTTACGGAATCTTTAAGGAGAAGATGCCTTGGACGGCCGAGAGTTGGTTGGAATTGGGCAAGAAAAAACCTTAAACGGAGGGTGGGGGACTCGAACCCCCAAGGGGCCTAAGCCCCGGCGGATTTCAAATCCGCTGCCTTACCAATTCGGCGCAACCCTCCGCGAGAATATATTATAAAGATGAAAGTATTTTCTCAATGATACCGGTTGTGGAATATCCTTTCACATAAGGAAAGATCTCAACCCTACCGCCATAAGACATCACGAATTCCGCACCTACTATTTCATCAAGCGAGTAATCCCCTCCTTTAACGAGAACATCGGGTTTTATACTCCTTATCACCCTCTCAGGTGTATCCTCCGAAAAAGGTACAACGAAATCCACCCACTTGGTTGATAGTAAGGCGAACGCCCTATCTTCAAGTTTATTTATGGGCCTACCTTTACCTTTAAGTTTCCTGACGGATTCATCGTCGTTGAGGCCGACTATCAGGACATCTCCCAACGATTTGGCGAACTTCAAAAGCTCTAAATGTCCTCTATGAAGTATATCAAAGCATCCGTTGGTGAATACAACCGTTAGATTCGCTTTTTTGAAGGCTCCTGCCAATGAGTCGGGTTCATAAATAACACCCTTTATCATAAATCAAAAGGTACCCTGTTCTCAATGGCCTCATACAATGTATAAGAATCGAGCGATGACAATTCCTCACCGCGGGGAACGCCGGATGCGAGCTTCGTTATCTTAACATCCTTCAATCCTTCTACGAGAAAATAAGCCGTAACTTCACCTTTCACATCGTTCGGGAGTCCTATTATTATTTCGTTAATGGAAAATTTCCTTATGAACCTTAAAAACTTTTCCTTCGGGATCCTATCCATGGACAGACCTTCCGCAGGGGATAGGAGATTATAAACCACGAAATATCTACCGTTGTATCTTCCAGAATCTTCAACCCTATGAACTTCAAAGGGGGTTTTTACTACCAAAACCACAGGATCCCTCAATTCATCCTTACATACATCGCATTCATCCTCATCCGTTATAAGGCCGCAGTTTATACAAGGTTTCAAATCCCTAAGCAGTTTTAGCGCCGCTATCAAGGTTTCCCGCTTATCATCGTTCATTATTAGGTATTGGACGAGCCTCTCAGCGGTTATGGGACCTATTTCGGGAAGGGAATTTATTACATCCCTCGCCTTTATATATTCCCTTGGAGGTTTAAACTTCATCACAGGAACTTTTCAAGTTCTTTTCTATATTCGGGAGGCAACTCTGCCAGAAATTCCTTGGTCTTTTCCCTTTGAAACTCCATAGCCTTCTTTATCGCGGAATTCACGGCATTCACTATGGCATTCTCAACGGATTTTATATCTTTCAACCCATCGGGATTTATCTTCACCTCAACCAATTCCCCCGTTCCACTGACCACAACCTTAACATTGCCGTTGTATGCTTCCTCCTGAAATCTGACCTTTGAAATTTCCTTCTGCAGCTTCTTCGCTTTTTGCTGTATATCCCAAAGTTTCTTAAAATCTCCAAGCATGACAGGGAATTATAAACCCGAAAGATTTTCAACCTTATAATATCCACTTCGCCCCAGTAGCTCAGTAGGATAGAGCGGCGGCTTCCTAAGCCGCAGGTCGGGGGTTCGATTCCCTCCTGGGGCGCTTATCCGTTAAATGGAAAATTTTAAGGTAAAGGTCGTTCATAAATTTCTGGCATCACATTATTTAAAGAATTATAAAGGGAAGCCTGAGCCTTTGCATAAGCATAATTACAGGGTTGAGGTCGTGATTGAAGGGAACCTAAACGGTGAGGAGTACGTTGTGGATTTTCTTGAAGTTAAAAGCTACCTTGAAAAGCTGCTTCCAGATAATATAAACCTAAACGAGCTCTTTGATGGCAATTCAACCTCGGAAAGACTCGCCCAATGGATATTTCATAAGGTGAAAGAGAGGTTTTCGGGTGTTAAAGAGGTCATCGTTTGGGAGACGGAGAATTTTGCAGCAATTTACACCTCTTCATGAAGTTCAAACCTGTATATATCGTTCCATTCGTATCTTATGCGATTTTTAGCATATTCTCCTCCGTTATAGAAGGTCTTTCCGTCTCAATACTTCCGATCGTTATAAGGGTTCTGCTATCAACCGAGGAAAACCTTGAATTCATACCCGTCCTGAAACCCATACAATCCATGCTTGAAAACTTCCTTATAACCCCCGATCCTTTCACCAATGTGAGGAACCTATCTATGTTTGTGGGGGCTATATTCATATCCAAGATGATCGTAAATTCGCTTAAAAAGTTCAGCATACTTTACGCCCAGGAATCAATAACCAGGGATATAAGGGATCATATTTTCCACAATATCCTGAGAGCGGAGACCAGAGCCTTGAAGGATGTCAGAGCGGGAGATATTATAAGTCGTATCACGAATGAGATTAACAATGTGAAACTCGCCATAAGGGACGGTTTGGGAGCATTCCTAAGCGAAGGATTAAACTTAATCGTATTCGTTTTTATAGCCATAACCTCCGCCCCGATTCTCAGCTTCTTCGCCTGGGGAATACTGATCTTCGCAGCATTTCTCGGTTGGTTGGTATCCAATCTGGTTAAGAGGAGGTCCCTGAAAGCTTTGAGCACACTGGGGGACATCACATCCTACATGTCAGATATATTGGGTGGTATAAAGGTTATAAAATCAATGAATTTCATAGATAGGGTTCTGGGAGATTTCAAATCCCTATCCGACAAACTCTATAAGAAATATCTGAAACTTGAATTCTCAGCGGCAGTAGCTCCTATACTCTCGGAGACCATGGTAGGCATAGCCGCATCTGTAATGCTCCTGATGGCGGGGTATTTCATATATAAAACGGGAACGGTCTCGCCGGACGCCTTTATAGTTTTCCTCGCCTCATCCCTATCAACGATAAGACCTTTAAAGTTGGTATTTCAGAGTTTGGCCTATATGCAAACCGCCAAGGTCAGCTTGGATAGGTTGAGGGAGCTGGGGGATTTACCTGAAGAAAAATGGGGTACAAGGAATCCCTTCAATTGGAAGGTTTTGGAATTAAGGAATGTTGTAGTGCGGTACGGAGATAAAACGGTTCTAAGGATACCCAACTTATGTATAAAAAAGGGGGAAAGGATAGTCGTTATTGGTAAATCCGGTTCAGGGAAAACGACATTCATTGAGGTTCTGGCGGGTATTATTAAACCGGATGAAGGCGAGGTTTTACTGGATGGAATCAGCTTGTACGAGTACGATATAAATAAATGGAGAGAGATCGTGGGTTTTGTTCCACAGGAGCCTTATATATTTGAAGGAGGGTTGAGGGGGAACTTTGATAGGGAGCCCGGAGATATACTCGCAAAGCTTTCAATCTCAGGAATATACGATAGAAGGGACATAAATCTTAAAGATAAACTGTCCGGAGGAGAGAAACAGCGTGTTTCCATTGCGAGGGCTGTGATAAAGCGACCGGATATTTTGATCATGGATGAGCCCACGAGCGCTTTGGATAGGAAAAGCGAGGAACTCGTTAAAAGGTTGGTAGATGAGCTTCCAAAGGGTACAACTTTGATATTGGTTGCTCACAAACCTTCCACCGTATCTTGGGGGAACAGGGTTCTAGTTTTTAAGGAAGGCGAGATCGTCTGCGATGGAAAACACGCGGATCTGGAAAAGTCTTGCTTGGAATATCGTTCCCTTCTCGCATCTAAGTCAACTACTCCTCCCTAACGGGAGGAGCTTGTAGGTGAGGTTAGCCATGCACAGCACAGCCAACGCTCCCTACATCGGGACAGTTGACGGCGCCCCACACGGAGGGTCTTGCCTCTCCGCGCCCCGACTTCCCTATAGGGGTCTCCGACCGCAAGAAGGTTGTGAGATGATCATCTCACGATGCCTATAATTCCGCACGCTATTCTCTTACCCGCATTGCCGGCGGGCTGTGATCTGTAATCGTCCTTGCCGGCATGTATTATTACGGCCCTTCCCAATATTGAGAATCGCGATGGCTCTATAGTGAAAGCCTTGGTCTTAAACGAGAACTCCGCTATACCCTTTGAGTTGGAGGTTATATTCGGTAAATCCCCCGAATGATGGGTGCCTATGGGATCCTCTGGGGAACCATGACGGTTTGAATTGTAGGGGTCAAAGTGTCCTCCCGATGCTTTTGGATTGGAACAATCTCCAAATGTGTGTATATGTATCGCGTAAGTTTTATTCTTCTTCAAGTTCTTTATCGTACCTTTTACCTCCGTAAATCCATCCGAGTATTGGAAAAACCAAACCGTACCTTCTATCTTGGAATCGAAACCTCTTATGTCCGCCCTCGCTTTAAAAAGCGTATCTACGGATATTATTGTCAATAATATCATAATCTGGGTATTATAAGGAGGTTTCACCCTCAGTGGTGTTAAAATGTGTATAAGAGAAAATACAAAGAGCGGCTAATGGGACATTAAAACCAGCGATTGTTGAATTTGAAATTTCTCGCACGCGGAGAAGGCGGTTTAAAGCTATGCAGAATTTTCGTATGGTATAAAACGCAAGATTGAGCAATAGGGTGAAAAGATGAAAGACGAAGGAGAAACTTCTGAAACTTCTATACTATCGCGGATATAAGGAAACTTTTGGAGAGTTATGAATATGTTAAAGACAAGCTCAGGAGCAAAAAATATATATACGTTCCTCCGGTGATGTTGGAAACGGAAAGGTTATATGGATATTCACCGAACCTGAAAATGGTAAGGAGTTGATTATGGTGGGGTGGGATATGGGTATAAACCTGATTGAAGGTGTTAAGTTGCAAATGGCTACTTGAAGCAACCATAGAATGGGGGTAGAAAAGTCCAAAATCACTAGGGAGGGCAAAGGAAAAGACTCGTTTAAAGACTATCTGCTATTAAGGGGTTAATC
Organism: Caldifarciminota bacterium; assembly: GCA_015492295.1. GTDB lineage: Bacteria > Hydrothermota > Hydrothermia > LBFQ01 > LBFQ01 > Caldipriscus. Next base: position 575 of record WGFI01000041.1, on the reverse strand, counting down.
AAACGACATTAGAATATTGAATTATGGCAACTGTTGAGAAGGTAAAGAGAGGTAAGGGGAAAAATTGATAAAAAGAATCTCTTAGAAGTTTTGACCTACGAAGTTGTTGATGGAAAGCCGATATATTACCGTGGATATGAGGATGTCCTTAAAGGTAAGAAGCAACCGAAGGAGGTTATGGGGAGTAGCACTTTGCAGGCCAGAATCATATTTAAACTTATTCTAACTTTAAGTCCTTTGGAAGAAAAAGGATATTTATTAACGACCAATGAGCATGGGATCAAGTTTGGTAAGAATAGGAGAGCGTTGGATATAGGCATATTTGAGGCGGAAAAGTTGGAGATAAATGATGAGTATGCTGATATTCCTCCCGTTGTAGCGATAGAGGTAGATACCAAGGCTGAGTTGGGGGAAGGTGGGTTTATGGAATATATGAAAAGGAAGATAGAGGATCTATTGGATTTTGGTGTTAAGAGGGTGATATGGATATTGACGAAGGCTGAGGTTGTTATAGTTGCTGATGATCCGAAGAATTGGAGGGTATTGGATTGGGATGATGAGTTTGAGGTTTGGGA
>WGFI01000040.1 GCA_015492295.1 Caldifarciminota bacterium | reverse complement strand
TGGCCCTCTCACCCGGATACACAAGCCAGTACTCCTTAATCCCGGCTTTCTCGTATATCCTAAACTTCTCATACCTGTCCCTGTAATAACTCGTTGGTGATACTACCTCTACAACTAAGTCAGGAGGGCCAAATAACCTACCTTCCTTTATGTTCTTTAAGTTTTCTTTGGATATGAAAACTATATCAGGCTGAACCACAATGTCTTCGCTTAGTATTACATCAAAAGGCGAATCAACAACCTCCCCCAGGGATTTGTTTTTTACAAATTTCCACAGTATAAACTCTAAATCCCTTGAAATCCTTTGATGCTCAAAGTGAGGTGCAGGCATTTCATATAACCTCCCGTTTATAACCTCATACCTTTTGTCATCGTTAAGCTCCAAGTAATCCCTATAAGTCCAAACCTTCTCCTTAACCTTCATCAAACACCTCCTTTAAATCAACTTCAAGACCTTTTAAGACTTTGCTCCTAACCTTACCCTCGCTACTCGCTATACTGTAAAGCTCGTACTTACCTTCCTTCAAAACCCACACTTCAATGGCCTTCTCACCGGGATATACGATCCAATACTCTTTAATCCCTGCTTCCTCATATATCCTAAACTTCTCATATCTATCCCTATAATAACTCGTAGGTGATACTATCTCAACAACCAAGTCGGGAGGCCCTATTATGGCCTTATCCCCTATTATTCCAAACCTCTCTTTGGAGATGAAGACCATATCCGGTTGGAGAACGTATCGCTCCCCTAAAACCACATCTATGGGGGAGGGGAAAACTTCTCCCCTATTTTCTTTCACCTCTACGAATCCAGTCAGTATATTAAGAAGCCTTTTCAAGATCCTCTGATGCCAAGGTGTAGGTGCAGGCATCTCATACAACCTCCCGTTTATAACTTCATACCTCTTATCGTCGTTAAGCTCCAAGTAGTCTCTATAAGTCCAGACTTTATACTTAACTTTCATAAAAGTTATTCTAAGGCTGATTAAGATGTCCGTTTAAGATATTTTCAATTCTGGTTTTAACTTCCATAAGTGTGCGCTTATAGTGTTTTAATTTTACCTCCGCCTCAAGCTTTTCAAAATTTGCTATGACTACCTCCAGCGAATAATCCTCCAAGAGGATCTTTACCTTTCTTAGTTTATTGATGCATTCACCGGAGTAATATTTTCTTCCTCTTTCAACTTTTAAAGGAGATATAAAACCTTTGCTTTCCAAAGTCTCCAACTGATGTCTTTTCAGCCCCGTCAGTTTCAAGATCTCACCCGTTGAATAATAGAGTCTTTTCCTTTTTTTTGTGGATCTCATTTCGGAAAATGCACCTGAATTTCAACCTCTTCACCGCTTCTTTTCACTACCACAACCGTACTATCGCCGGGTTTATACTTTGACATCACATTCATGTAATCGTACAGATTTTTTATGCTTTTTCCACCTATGGATATAATAACATCACCGGCCATAATACCGCTCATCTCAGCGACTCCGCCAGGCACTATACCATCAACCTTCACACCTTCAACCGGAACCCCATAAGCAGGTATTATTCCTAATTTAACCTTTAACTTGGCTGTTCTTCGTCCCCTAAAAGACTCTTTAACCTTAACATACTTTAAATAACCCCTCGTTTCAAGACTTTCAGCGATTTCAAGAGCGATCTTCAATATTGAAATTATACCGTTGTAATTGATCTTATCCGGAGTGTCGGAAGGTTTATGATAATCCTGATGAGTGCCCGTAAAGAAGAAGGCCACGGGTATCCCTTTTAAATAAAAGGATGTATGATCGCTTGGACCGACCGCTCCTTGCCCCAAAGCGATTTTAAAGCCGTACTTATTAACCACATCCTCTATCAAGGAACCCAACCCTTCACCGCTCGCTGCACCCAAAACCGAAAATGCGGAATCCCTCAGCCTTCCAACCATATCAAAGTTGAGATACACTATAACGCTTTCCTTGGGTACCGGCAATTTCTTTACAAACTCCTTGGAACCCAAAAGACCCAGCTCTTCTCCACTGAAAAATACGAAGATATAACCCACATCCGGTTTCCCCTTTGAAAGGACCCTTGCGGCTTCCAATACCAAGGATACACCCGACGCGTTATCATCTGCCCCGTGATGTATCGCCACAGTATCAGGTTTGGTGGATCCGCTTCCCGGTCCTCCCCATCCCAAGTGATCATAATGCGCCCCAAGGATTATCCACTTATTCCTTTTCCCCTTCAATATAGCATACACATTCGCAGTTTTAGAGTATATCCTCTTGAATTTAACTCTAAACTCAACTTCCGAGTTGGTTTCAAAGGATAATCTGCCTTTTTTCAAGTACTCATACAAGCTGTCTATGTCCGTATTTAAGATTTCCTTGGCTACTTTGCGGGTTATCATTATTGCGGGTATTCCCGATGATTGATATTCTCTCGCCCTTATAGGTCTCAGTTTATCCTCATAATCTGGCGGATTTATAAGTATCACCCCCTTAGCCCCCTTCTCTCTCGCTATCCTCAGTTTCGTCGGTATTTCGGCGTATATGTCATATTTCCCAGAGGTATCCTCCTTTGTGTATCTGAACATGGCGACTATCTTACCCTTAACATTTATACCTTCATATTCATCGTAAAGCGAGTCCGATATTCCCCAACCTACAAATACGACCTTCCCCCTTACCTTTCCTTCCGAAGAAAAGGATAACGGTAGGAAATCTTTACCAAGAGAGTACTTTTTTCTCCCGAATTTCAAATAGGAACCCTTATCCGCCTTCAGTTTTATCAAGGCCTTAAATCTCTGTTCCTTGGGTTTGTATCCGTACTTTTTCAGCTTTCGTTTTATATAATCACGTGCCCTTCTTTCTCCTTTTGAACCCGTAAATCTACCCTCACACATATCGGAGGCGAGATAATAAACCGTTGCCCTTACGCTATCAACACTTGGCGATAACCAAAGGGATAGGATGAAACTCATTTACACCTCTCCAATTTTAATTCTAAGGGTAGGCGTTTATCAATATTTACCCTTATCGCCACGAAGGGAGAAGTTATCACCTGTATTACCATCTCTCCGGGTTTGGGACAGGTTTCACGGGCCCTTATGTATATCCTTTTTCCATCCGTCTTCACCTCCTCAACCTTAACACCGAATCCACCTGTTGATCTTTTTCCCAAGAATACTAAAACGATATTCTTATCATCGCTTTCTACCAGATGTTTATAAGCGCTGTCATTCCACACGGCTTTACTTTCAAATACACCCGACATATAACCGCTTTTAACCTCATCCCATTCCAAGGGATTAGGTCTAGCCATAAAGATTAAAAAACCTATCATATTCCCATTTCCCATTCAATTTCTATAAGCCTGTTATACTTCGCCACCCTCTCCGATCTCGCTACTGAACCCGTCTTTATCCAACCGGCATTCGTGGCGACTGCAAGGTCCGCTATGGTGGTATCTTCCGTTTCCCCTGATCTATGCGATATTATCGGTTTCCAACCGAAACTTTTCGTCATTTCTATGGCTTCAAGGGTTTCTGTCAATGTTCCTATTTGATTTAACTTTATAAGAACCGCATTACTGTACCCGTTTTCCATACCCTTCCTTATAAGCTTCGGATTTGTCGTATATATATCATCACCCACTATCATTATCTTTTTCCCAAATTTTTCCGTAAAACTCTTCCAACTCTCGTAATCTTCCTCCGCGAAGGGGTCTTCAATGGATATTATCGGATAGGTTTCTATATATTCCGCGTAAATTTCCGATAACTCCCTACCGCTCAACTTCTTCCCCTCAAACTCATAAACCCCTTCCTCCTCGTTGTAAAAAGAAGACGCCGCACAATCCAAGGCTATGAAAACCTGCTCACCCGGCTTATATCCGGCCTTCTCTATGGCTTCAATCAGTAAATTTAAAGCCTCCCTGTGAGAAGCGAGGTTGGGAGCGTATCCACCCTCATCGCCGAGGCCCGTATTCAAACCTTTATCCTTCAAGATCCTTTTAAGGGTATGGAACACCTCACTGCCACACCTAACCTTATCTCTGAACCTATCAAATTTCAATGGGACGATCATAAACTCCTGAATATCAAGGTTGTTATCCGCATGCGCACCTCCGTTTATGAAGTTCATCAAGGGTGTTGGAAGGATTCTACCGGATACACCGCCTATGTATCTATAAAGGGGTATCCCGAGAACATTTGCCGCCGCATGAGCCACAGCCAAGGATACTCCGAGTATGGCATTTGCACCTAAGCGACTTTTATCGGGAGTTCCATCAAGGTTTATAAGGGTCCTATCTATGGAATATTGATCAAATACATTCTTTCCCACTATCGTTCGCGATATCTCATCCTCTATGTTCCTTACGGCTTTTAAAACACCCTTTCCACCGTATCTGCTGTTTCCATCTCTCAGCTCCAAAGCCTCGTTCTTGCCCTTTGACGCCCCAGATGGAACCTTCGCCACACCTACGACACCGTTTTCGGTCTTGCACTTCACCATAACAGTGGGATTTCCCCGTGAATCTAAGATCTCATAAGCCTTTAAAGAGACTATCTTCATAAGAGGGTATTTTAACCTTGAAAAGGTTGCTGGAAGGCGGATTTAAAACCTCTTTATTTCCAAGGAATTGTCCGTATAAATTATGGCAACATACCTCCCATCGTCCGAAAGTGAATAGAAATTCACAGGCTTGGTTCTATCGGGCCTACTGATCAATCTGGGTTTGGTCCATGTTCTTCCGAGATCCTTACTCCTCTTACAGAACAGCTGAGGAAAACCATTACGAAAATTTATATAGCAGAAGGTTAGAACCTTCCCATCAAATCCCACCATAGCGCTTCTGGTTAAATACGGATCTTCCGTCATGCGGATCTTTCTGAAAGTCTCACCCTCGTTTCTGCTTATCGCCAGGAACACATCGGAAAGGTTTTTATCTTCATAACCTACGAAGACCAAACTATCCCAAGCGGTTATACTTACCATCTCACCGAAGTCTATATATCCCACACCTTCCCAATTTATACCGTCCTTACTCCTAGCATGGAAAACTTTGTGCTCCTTATCAAGATCACCGCTCCAAGCGAGTTGATAATAATTCTTACTCTTTGAAAGTGAAGGGAGGCTATGCTGCCAACTTCTCCTTGCCCTCTTTACCACCGTTTCAATATCCTTACCATCGGGGAGTATCAGGTGGGAAACTATACCCGTATCGCTTTTATATACGACCAATGTGGTATCCTTTGAAACCCAGCATACGGCGTAGCTCTCATACACCCCCTTTCTATCATCCGTTATCTGTCTTATCCTTTTATTGAAGATATAAACCTCACTCGTTTCTCCCCTGATATACGAATGCCATACGAAGGTGGGGTTCTTAGAATTCCTGCAAACCGTCGCATAGAAAACCTTTCCATTCGCTCTTATACTCTCCCATTTCTTTTCTTTAAGATTGAAGACCTTTAACTCAGAGCTATCCGTTGATGTAAATACCGCAAGATCATTATAAAATATCCTACCGGCGTTCATAGGAACCTGTAAGAAAGCATTAGAAATCAGCAAAGTCCAGCCTTTCCACATAACTTTCTCCGTTTATAAAAATGCTGTTTTTAAAGATTATAAAAGCACCTATGCCACCTCGGGAGGATACCTTACCACGAATCTCGCACCTATCATCAATTAAGTATATACTCCCTCCCATTGAAGCAACGGCGAAGTATCCCTTTGCGGTATCCGTAATATTAAAATAATGGTAAAATCCCGAAAGGTGAGAGTTGCATATAACGCTGTCTCTTAGAGGATCGTATAAAAAGAAAGAGCCCTCTTTTCCTATTATCGCCACATACTTGCCATTGGATACCAAAGGGGAAATCACCCTCACCCACCTACCCTTGGACCATAGAAGTCTTTGATGAACCAGTTTGCAATCGGTTGATACCACATTTATCTGACCTTTTTCCGTGATGAATATGAATAAACTATCGTTTATCGGAAGATGCTGGGAGAATGTTAGACCATGCTCCGGATGCGCTTTTTCAAACTCACATTTTAAGGTCGTATCATTGAAAACCCTCGCCCTATTCCCCGCTATGATAATCATAAGATCCTTCAACTTAACAGGGGAAGTCCAAATGGGAACCCCAAAATCCAATACCTTTAAAACTCTTTCCCCTTTTATAAAGAATACCCTTCCTGTTATCGTTGGAACGACGATATAGTCTTTATATATCACGGGTTTTATGACGGAAGGCTCTATCCTCAATTTGCGGATAACTTTTCCGTTAAGGAACATATAAAGGAAGCCTTTAATTGAGGAAAATATGAGCGTATCTCCTTTGAAGTTTATATCCGAAAAGGTTGTTGCCACTTTAACATCCTCTATTTTGGTCTTATACAACAATCTCCCCGAGCTGAAATCAAAAGCGTATAGAAAACCGTTTCTATTTAAAGTTAGAAGTGTATCACCGAGTATAACGGGCTTGGAAAATCCCCATTCACCCGTGATATACATCCAAACTGGATAAATTATCAATGGAAACCTCCTAGGACTTTCTTAAATCTATCTCCCATCTTTATGAAGTAGATTCCGGGTCTGTCGGGTTTGAACCTTTCGGGGTCACCTTTAAATATCCCTTCAATACCAATCTCCCTCACCATAATGCTAATATTTTAAGGATGATTTTTCAGTTTTCTAATGTGGTAAAGGACGGTATTATAATACACCCCTTTTCTCTTAGAGATCTCTTTTAAGCTCAGACCCATTTCATACATCCTTTTTATATCTTCCAGATCCTTATCGCTCAGCCTTCTATATTGGGCTTTTAGAAGAAATTTCTTTCCGCACTTCTTGCATTTCATACTCTGCTTTTTCCGTACCTTGCCGTTCTTTACAACATCCCTGCTTCCACAGTACGGACATTTCATATCAATTAAATCGCATACATATCCCTCTCTATCGGCGTAGGCCTTCTCTTTAAGGACCTTAGCCCATTCTTCCTCTTCCTCATCCAAAAAACATCCATAATCCAAAGACATCTTTAAGTTGTGGGGTATCTTTAACATAGGCAAGACCTTGCTCTTTAAATCCCATACCAACTTTTTCCTATTCTTTGACTTAGGGAATATGACATTTTGGAAATGATACAAGGCATCAAGGGATTTGAAGACCTTTACGAAGGCGTACCCAACGAGTATCTTCTTCCTCCTCTCAGGTGGCGTTATCTTCTTAGCACCCTCATAAAGTGCCAACTCACCAGAAAAGTTTATCCATCTCTTTTCACCCTTCACCTTGTCCATAATCCACCAGAAATATTCAAATCCTTTCAACTCCTCAGGCGTATCAAACGGCGTCCCATCTATGTACCTCTTCACTATGCGATAGTTCGTGTATAATAGTCCTATCTTCGGATTTATTTTGTAATTCTCTTTTTCCAGTAGGTCTTTTCCGACCAAGAAACTCTGGAATATCTTCGTTAGAACCCACCTGTAATTGTCCCCAACCTCCTTACAAGCCTTCTCAACCAAGTATAAACTTGATAGATTCTTCTCAAATAAAGACTTATACAACTCCAAAACAGTCGCTGTAATAAACAAGCGCAGTTCTCCTAAAATCTTTAAGTAATCATCCATATCTTTCAAAAACCTCAACTTCCCACTGAAAATATGATACATTAGTACCGAAAAATAATATAATGCCTCATCAGCATTGTTAAGAGACACATTATTAAGATCTAATAATTTTTTATCTTTTATAGGTTTTGCATTTATTC
>WGFI01000039.1 GCA_015492295.1 Caldifarciminota bacterium | reverse complement strand
TTTTGATAGATCAAAGCCATTTGGCATTTCATCGTGGCCGTCTCTTACAACCTTGAACTTAATGCGAAGCAATCAAGAACCCTTGGGGATTTTCCGCCGTTTGACCTCGTCGCTCTTGAAGATGCAAAGTGGAAATATGCCCGTACTTCTTGATAGGAAAACTCTTTTTCTACCCCCGAATAAATGTGCCTCTCATTCCCTTATCTCCTCCCTTTCCAACTCTGACTTTTACACCTAAATAAAAGTGGATTAACTTATCACGAAAGCCGGCGATCTCCTTCCAGTGTAGCATCTTTATCAAACTTCACAAGAACATCAAGATCGCTATCTTCTTTCTGCCCACCACGAGAAAATCGAACGCAAAGGCAAAGAGTCTCTCCGTTAAGAGTTCTCTTTCAGGTAGTTTATCAGGTTGCCTTTGTTGAGGATTCTACTCTCGCCTTTCCAAAGATCCTGCACCTCAACCTTGCCTTCCTTCCAATGCTTTCCGACGATCACCCTCAAAGGGATACCGAGGAGATCCGCATCGTTAAATTTGACACCCGGACTTTCCTGCCTTTCATCCCACAGTATATCAAATCCTGCGTTTTGAAGCATCTCGTATATTTCATCCCCATCCATCGCTATATCTATTATATGAACATCAAAGGGTGAAATGCTTCTCGGCCAAACCATGGAATTTTCGGTGCCGTAAAGTTCAATAGCGCTCGCCATTATCCTCCCCGGACCTATCCCATAGCTTCCCATAATAACCGGCCTTTGATCCCCTTCCCTATCGGTGAAATAAACCCCCATACTTTCCGAATATCTCGTACCCAGTTTGAATATATGTCCGACTTCAATCGCATTCCTTATACTTAAAGATTCACCACAATTCGGGCACATATCTCCCTCCGAGACGCTCCTTATATCATAAAACTCAACATCTTCAATCTCATCAAGGGATACACCTATGAGGTGGTGGTCCTTCTTATTGGCCCCTGTTACGAAGCCTTTCATATATTTGACCGAGTTGTCGGCGATTTTTCGGATTTTAACCCCAACAGGTCCCACGAACCCCGGTTCAACACCCAAGAGATCCAAAACCTCATCGTATGTAGCCATTCTTGGATTTTTCAGTATTGATGCCAATTTGGTTTCATTCACCTCGTGATCCCCTCGCAGTAGAACCATAACGGGCTCCTCATCTGTTATATATATCAAGGACTTAACGAGATATTTGGGCTCTATGCCGAGAAAGGCGCAAACTTCCTCCACGGTTTTTACATTGGGCGTAAATACCATCTCGGAGTTTTCATACTTCAACTCTATCCTCTCCCCTCTATCAACAACCGGTGCGACCTCAACATTCGCGGCCCACTTACAGTTATCGCAATAAGCGAGTTTATCCTCACCGGCTTCCGAAAGCACCATAAACTCCTCGCTTTCCTTCCCTCCCATAACCCCCGTTGATGCCTTAACCACCAAAAACTTCAATCCACACCTTGAAAATATCCTTTTGTATGCCTCCCTATGCAATGCATAACTCTCATCAAGACCATCCCAGGAGGCGTCCAGACTATAAGAATCCTTCATTATAAACTCTCTTACCCTCAGGATCCCCCCACGGGGTCTCGGTTCATCCCTGAATTTCGTTTGAATCTGATACCAAATCTGGGGAAGGTCCTTGTAGGACCTTACAAATGTTCGGGCTATCTCGGATATGACTTCCTCATGCGTTGGGGCCAAGGCGTATCTCCTGCCTTTCCTATCCGTAAGGCGGAACATATCATCGCCGAATCCTTCCCATCTCCCCGACTCCTCCCATAAACTCGCAGGGGTGAGAGAGGGCATGAGTATCTCCTGACCCCCTATGGCATCCATTTCTTCCCGTATGATGTTGATGATCTTTTTAACGATTTTCCATCCCAAGGGGAGATAGGTATATACCCCGCTGGTTATCTGTTTGACATATCCACCTCTAATCAAAAGTTTATGACTCTTTGTCTCGGCATCCGAAGGCGTCTCTCTGCGCGTCTTTATAAACAATTTACTCTGACGCATAAGGGTTTCATTCTAAGGGGGAAAGTAAAACCTTTTGGGATGAAAATAGAACCTTCTCAACCTTGAATGTATAAAACCTTCCAACATCCAGAGCGGCTTTACTCTTAGCGTTCATAAACAGGAAATCGGGCAGGAAGACGCTTTTCCTATCATAAGCTATCCCCTTAACCTTTCCCAATTCTCTGATCTTGTGCAGAATCAAAAATGTATTTCTATACTTTTGAGCCTTGTGCCTCTTATTCTCACCTGAGAGGGCTGTACGCATCTCCTTATTAATCGTATCTTCGTCTAAGGGATCAACGTATCCCAAACCCGCCAATATTTGATGTTGATTTAACACATCCGAGTATCTCCTTATAGGTGAAGATGCCCTCGCGTAGAAATCCACACCCGCGAGTCTGTGAGGGCCTGGTCTGGTTGAGGATTTAACGGGTGATGCCAACGCTTTGATCTTCGGGAAGTATAAAGGATCATCTACCGTAGGCACATCAGCCTTAATCCCCTCCTCCTGAATCCTGAATATTCCGGGCAAATTTTTCTTACTTATAAATCTTCCCGCAAGGGAGTTGTAAAGAATCATAAGCTCGGAGACTATCCTTCCCGTATCCGTAGGTGGATATACGGATACTTCAATGATACCCGATGAGTATTTGACCTTTAAGAAGAAATTCTCCACGATAACCCCCCCTTTCTTGATCCTTACATTCCTCAAATTCTCGCAGATTCTAAGTAATTTATCCCACATTCCTTGGGATCTCAACCAACTTTCGGCATTCTTGTAGCTCAGCCTCTTCTTGTTTATGATTTTAGCAACTTTAAACCTGTAAGATTCCATCATCAGGTAATCGTCCAATGAAACTTCCAATGTTAAACTCATCCTCTCCTCACCTTCATTGAGGGATAATCCTCTAACCACCTCCAAAGGGTACATGTGCCACTTGCCATCGGGTAGATACAATGTGGAGCCCCTTTTCAGAGCCTCCCTATCGGCACCGCAACCTCTGGAAACCAATGAATACGGCAAGGCTATATGTATGTACAGCTTATCCTTGTGAAGCGAGATCGCATCGTCTATATCCTCCGTATCCTCATCGTCTATGGAGAATGTGTTGAGTTCCGTTAAATCCTCATAAGGAAAATCGTACCCGTAATATTCCTCATCGTTGGACTTCATCATAAGCCTTATCTCAAAGGGAATATTCTCCGGACCTACCAAGCCGGTATCAAGAAACCTGTTCCAGAAGTCAGGATACTTGGATAAGGTTTTACCGATCTCGTCGTTTCTCGGGCCGTAGTTGTATATTTCAAGAACCGCCTTTAACAACGATGTACTTTTACCTTCCAGAAGAGCATCTATATCGTTTCTTAACGATTTGTATTTAGCATCGGCTTCTTTTTTCCTTTTAATACTCCCAACCTCATCCTCACTCCTTCTAAGGAGTTTCCCTTTCAGAAATTTGAAGTATGGTGTTTCTTTGATTTTAAAATATAGTGAGGCTTTCCCTTCCGCGCTGTTCTTTCCGAGGAGATCCAAAGCCTCATCCAATGACATATCTTCACCTATCTCCCACAGGCTGAATATATCATTCTCGGTTATAAGTTCCTTTATATCCTCCCAATAAGGCTCACCCTCAACATCCCCGAAAATTATATTGACCTTTTTTAACCTTACGGGCCTTTTAAGCTCATCCACGCCCACAAATATCCCTCCCCTAAACTCCCCAACCGCCAAACATTCCTTACCGTTTTTGGAATAGGCTACAAGCTTCACCCAGATACACCCACGCGAGCGGGTTTTATAATTTTCCCCTCAAACTTCCACGCAGGTTCAAATACCGCCGCTATCTTCCCTTTCGGTATATCCTCCCTATGGATAACCGTTAAGGCTTCGCATGTTTCGGGATCAAAGTCATCACCCTCGGAAGGAACGACCTTCTCTATTCCGAGATTTCTTAAGCTGTGCTCCACCTTCTTTGATATACTTTCCAAGTTTCTCTTGGCATCCTCAGGAAGATCAAGCAAGGAGATATGATTTAGGAGCCTATCCATATCTTCAAGTAGAGGTATGAGTTCCCTTACGAACTTCTCCTTCACATCTCTCTCTCTCTGCATCATCTTGATGTTCATAGCCCTCTTGAAACCTTCATAATCGTTCAATATTCTGAAAAGGTTCAACTTCAACTGCTGATTAACATCCTCATAAGTCCTTAATTTCTTCAAAACGGCCAGTTTCCCTGAAAATTCTATAAGCTCCTTACTCCTCCTCATACTCCCTGATCCATTCCCTTATCTCTTCCCTTGAAGACGAAAATTGGAGGTACTTTATGAGCTCTTCCGCGTTCTCCTTATCCAGAAGTCGGGGATAGAGAATCTTTATGGCCTTTAACCTGTTATCTTCAAATGAGAAGAGCGGAACTATCCTCGCCGCCTGAGAAGATAAGAAATAGTATCTCGGCGCCCATGTTTGCAAAACCTGAAGCTTGTCATCTGAAAACGATTCCCTATTTATGGCGCTTATGAGCCTGTTAAGTCCTTCCTCGCTTATAACCTTCCTATCATCCCGACGAACCTTTATGTATAATATATGCGTGTATCCACGCACTATCTCTACGGTGAATGCTTTATTGAGCATCTTTATCATATACTTACCCGCCTTGATGGTTATATCCCTCGCAGGTATCCTTCCCAAAAATATCCTTCTCTTCCCTTTATAAATCTTTACGATTTCACCTTTAGGCTTTAATATGCTCAGGTATGTTTTTCCTCTGATCCTTATAAGCTCGTAGTCCTTCGTCCTCAAAGTCTCCGCCTCGGTTCCATTGGCGAAGAATACCCTATATTCGTAGCCTTCCACAACTTCAAGGTTTAACCTGCTTTTCTCATAAACTAGTGTATATTTGCCGGGTTTTACAGACACGCGCATGGGTATCTTACCTTTCGCCACGATTTTCCTATATCTATAAACTTTTACACTCCTGCCCTTTGGAGAGATGAAATTGAGCGATGTTTCCCCGGGCGATTTTACGACCTTATGCTTTCCAAACCTTAAAGTTTCCGCTTTTGACTGGTGTATAAAGTTGAGCGTATATGAATACCCTCTGGTGAGATAGAATCTTCCCTTCCATTTCTCGTCTTTTAGTATCAGAGTGTATATGCCTTCCGAGTGGAGATTTATCTTGAAAGGTGATGAACCTTCATAAACCGAACTCTTTCCCTTTATAACGACGACCCTGCCTACCCTATCTTTAACTTCCAAGGTTATCCCTCCCTTCACGCGTACGGCGGATAGATTATAACCTCCTATGTGCGCGACGAGATAAATCATAGGTGAATATTTTAAAGGTGATGAATTTTAAAGCGTGAATTATACCGAAAATCCTTCTATAAACCTCGCTCGGATCCTCGCAAACGAGAGCTTTCCATTTAAAATTTTCAAACCACCTCACACATACATCAATGCCCGGCAGGTTTAAAGGTTTAGCCCCTGATTTTTTTAAAAATCTTTCATCAAGCCACCATATAGCCCTGAACGAAGATGTATATGCGCTCTTGTATGCATGGAAGTAGAATATGGTTATGGCGAGGTCAGGTGAAGGGAGTAGGAGATTTCCATATATCCTTTCGGAGTTTTCAAACACGGTTTCGCTGGATATTATATCAGGATATATCCTCCTTGAAAATCTGGTATGAACCTCAACATCAAGGCCCTTGAAACTGAATGTCCTTTGGAATCCATGCTCGCGTTTCAGCTTTAATCCTCTTTGCAGAAGATACTCGCTTATAGTGTTCAAATCTCCATCTCTTACATATATATCAATATCCGAGAACATCCTCCAAACCCTAACAGGATAAAACTCCCCCACATGCGCACCTTTAAAAACCACTACCTCCTTCGGTGAATCTTTCAGAACATCAAACAGCTCATCCCTAAGATTCCAGTATACTATGGACTGTGACCTATCCACAATCGTCATATCTCTCAACCTTCCAACCTTATCGTAGGCTAAGGATCCCAAGAAGTGATACCTTATCCATTTCAAGACCTCGTCGAAATCTAAACTGTCCAGAATATTCTCCGCCTCGGCAATTCGGTCCTTTGCAAGTAAATGAACGAATTTCTTATAATACAACGAAGATCCTTTGGGCATTTACGGAAAACACGGAGAGAAAATTCTCCCCCACTTTGTACTTAACGATCAAACCGCCACTTGATAGGTCGTACTCTACGGAAAAAGGTTTATATACCGAAGGGTACCCATTCTCCTGGGCGAAGGTTAAGATACTTTCCGCGTAATTTTCATCCCCAAATATGAACTTCGCATCGGTTTCCTCAATAGCCTTTCTTAAATCCTCCTTATCCTTCACATCCCTTTCAATTACGGGCATGGCCGAGAATGTTGATATGGATATGGATATTTTAATTACATTTTCGTTTTTGCCAAGTACTAGTACGCTTCCCAAAGAAGAACCGTAATCCGTTATCATCGGTTGGAAATTTTAAGGCCGAAAATCCTTTTCAGAAGCTCCCTTAAATTCCTCCTCCTTTTCTTCCCATATTTCTTATAGTATCCCGAATAGTACTTCGTCTTTTCGCTTGCGAAGTTGAACACTACCAAGGAAGGATCTATCTCCAAGTTTTTCAAAGATGTCCTTAAAGTATAGTTGTATCTGGTTATAAGTACGAACTTGGTCGCAAACTTTTCAAGCAATTTTATCTCGGGAGATACACCAACGGGAGGCATATCAATGACTATTATGTACTTTCCTAAGTAATCCTTGCAATATTCCAGCAGCCTTCTGAAAGCAGCTAGGGTATCCATTTCTTTAATTCCGACGGGTAGAAATATGAGATTATCGTTTATGGAGTATGCCTTGAATTCCTCATCGGTGTAGCCCTTATATCCTGAAAATCCCATATATTCGGTTAAGCTTCTCATACGGACATCACCATCAATCAGGAATGTGGGAACTCCCGATATTGACAAAGTTGCGGCGAAATTTGCGCTTATAAAGGTCTTTCCTTCACCGCTCTGAGTGCTCGTTATCGCTATCAGTTCCTTTAAATTCTCAAACACGTTGAGTTTAAAGGCCATCTTTCTGAACTCATTGAGAGCGGGTGAGTTTATATCAAGTATGTTCTCTCTAACCATAAGCACGGGAAGCGTATCATCATCGGAAAACTTAGGAAGTGAAAAGATCAACTCATTGTCAAAGGGTAGATAGCTCTCATCCAGAACGTACTCCGTGGTCATATCGCGAAATACGGCCAAGAGAAAACCTATTATTATACCCGCCAGAAAACCTATGGGTAGAACATTTCTGGTACGGGTGTATTTACTATAAAGTGAAATCCTTGGGGATCCTATTACGCTTATATCCGGGACCATGCTTGATAGTTTGACTTCAACATCGTTGAGATTCTGTCCGAGAATTATATAAAAATCTTCCGCATTTTCCAAGTTCCTCTTTGTGGTTAATAATTGGGCCTGTTCCTCTATGACTACGGGCAATATAGATTTAAAGAAGTTTATTTGGGAATTAAGATAGGATATACGCTCATCTATACTACTGAGTATTAATTTGTTTATCTTTCCAAGCTTTGTTTTGCTTTCTTTTACGGATGGATGCCTATCACCGAGGGAAGTTTTCAATGTTATATACTCAGTTATATATTTGATTCTCCTTGATTGGAGTTCATCTATGGTTTCATCACCTGTGAGTATAAGAAATGTATCGGTCTTACCGTTTAGAAGTTTGTTCCTTAGGTTAATCAAAGCGCTTTTTTGATTTGAGAGTTTTACGAGAGACTTATATATTTCCTCCTCCGTATATTCTGGATAACGCAAGTTTTTTTTGATTTCTTTTAAACTGTCGGCGAATTTATCAATTTCCTTCCTGTAAAAATCCAAGAGTTTGGTTATAGCCAACTTCTGCCTAAGGAGATTCTCCCTTTTATTTTTAAGATGCTTCTCTATTATCCATTGGGAAACCACCCTTGTGGAATTCAAAATCCATCTCCTGTCCGGTGAAACATAACTAACACTAAAAAATCTAACATCTTGCGGTGCCAAAGGATTTTGATCTTTATTCAAGATTTTCGTTATCACTTTACTCAACCTATCCCATAGTCCTACGGAATCGTATATAACGACTTTGAATTTCTTTGAGCAGGGACAAATAACTATGTCCTTTCCGTTTTTTTCATTATAAACCCCGGGGACGAACTTTCTTACGCCTTTTATACTTCCCCTCAAAACCTCATACGCTATACTGGTGTCCCATAAGCCTTCATAGAACTCAGGATATTTCATCTTAGCCAAGATAACATCCAAGTCCGATAGCGTTTTCCCCATCTGCTGAACTTGCATAGGTGATAGTATGCTTATCTCCCTGTTTTCGCTGCGCATAACCATAAATTGGGTCGCTTGGAATATAGGTATGCCCCTTATTATTATGTTTATGATGGCCGCTCCTACGGATCCTACGAAACCGACGAGGATAATTATCTTCCATTCTCTGCGAATTATCGCCCTTAACCTGTTATAAATCTCCTGACCCGTTATCTCCATTTCTCATCCATTCTCCTTTTGGTTCTCTCCTTCATCTTCTTAACCATAGATATAACATGCTTAAGCTCCCTCTTCACGTTGCCAGGCGCTTTCTCATAATATTCCTCCGCGAGATTGAAGAAATGCAAAGCCTCTTCAAACTTACCCAAGAAATACTTCACATATCCCAACGAATAGCTCACATACACGGCGTTGTAAGGGGAATCCGGCTGATCCCTAAGGACCAGATACAGGAGTTTCTCATATACATCTTCGGCTTCCTTGAATCTCCCTTCCTTTACAAGAAGCAAACCATAAACCCATTTGAAGTATCTGCTCTCCGGATAGTTTTCAACATAACCTTTAAGTATGGGTATGGCCTCTTTACTCCTCCCTTCCTGGGATAAAACCCATGCCAATGTTAGGGCGGATACGGTTGATGTATAATGTCCCTTTTGCCAAGCGAGTTTAAGATACTTTATTCCCTTTCTCTTGTCCTCTTCTCTGTTCCTTGAAAGGAAGAATGTCGGTATTATGCCTATCCTTGAAGGGGACTTTGAAAGGGCATAATGGTATATACCCAAAGGGAAGTATATATCGTAAAGGGTTGAATCTTCCTCTAAGGCTTTTTTCAGCGGTTTAAGACCTTCAATGGCGTATTTCAAAGCCACGACATAATTGCCGTTCCTCCCCGCCCTCATCGCCCTATAACCTGCTGCACCCGCTATGTAAAAGTACATCCAAGCCCTTTCCCTTTTGTCCTTGGTTTCTAAGAGCTTCGCTTTCGCCTTTTCCTCGGCTTTGCGCATATTTTCAAAGAACTTGTTGGTGTATATGTCATTGTGATAATCCTCCATATAGTAATCGTAAATCGCCGCTTTGAAGAAATATCCATCGGGTTCGTTAGGATATTTCCTTATTATCTCATCCGCTATTTGAAGCGCCGCACCGTACCTCTCCCTATAAGTGAAATCCAAGGTTAAAAGAATCAAGCTGTCAATCTCAGGATTTAACGGCGTCGCCAACAGGTATAACATCCTCTATCTCCGCGTACCTTTCTTTTAGCACCTTATTCAGCGGCACATCATAAAACAATCCTTTGAACACCCAAAGCCCAGCAGGTATCCTCTCGTCGTACCTTATGAAAACCTCAAACTCCATATTTTTGACCTTCAATATAACCCTATCCCCATCCTTCAAACCTTCCTTCATCCCCTCCTCCGGAGATACGAATACGGTTTTATCATGAATGTACGGTTTTTGTAAAGGATTCCTGAACGCCCAATAGCTCCCTTTATATATATGGTGCGACCAGTATAGTATCCTGCCTTTTATATGCCTCTCTTCCGGTGGTGCGATCTCAAACTCCTCAGGCACGAATTCGTATCTCGCCTTATCCGAGCGAAAAACCCTTTTGAGTTTTCTTATCGTGGGTATGTAATCAGGAAAGTCCCTCTCCTCGTACTTCACATCGTAGGGGTCCAAATCCTTATAAGGAATTATAACATCTTTGATCTCGGAGAATACATCCTTTGCGGATCTCCATGAGGCATCGCCACCGAGTCGTATAATTAGCTGCTTGAATATCCACCAAGCGGGTCTGCTACCTTCATAAGGCCACAGAGCATCCTTACAGTACTGAACATACCCTTCAAGGTTCGTCCTCGTTCCCTCCTCCTCATAAGGTGTGGTTATAGGCAAAACTGCTGAGGCGTACTCCGTTGATGGATCCCAGAAAGATGTAAGTACCAAGACGAAGGGTGTATTCCTTAAAGCCTCCTCAACCGTCTCTCTGTCAAAGTACTCCCACAGGGGTTCCACCTCCCAAATTATCAGAAAGTCTATACTTCCATTCCTACATCCTTCAAGTATTTCCTTCGTATTGAGTCCATCCGGCTCAGGTGAAAAACCGACATCTATGAATCCCTGGGCGTTGGGCAGAGTTCTCAACAGTAGGAGTTTATGCCTTTCGTTTAAGGCGACATCCCTTCCTATGAAGCTCTGTATATTCGGATCGCTGTCATCGGATATTATGAAGAGAACGGACTTATCCATAAGCTCGTCCTTTCTATCACTTAGAAAACTTACAAAGTCCTTATACTCGCCTCCGACCCTCATAGGAACCCATTCCGCCCAACCTTCGTATGAATACCTTTCCTTATAAGGGTTCAGAACGAACAGTTTGGCTCCCCTCCTTGAAGCCCTTACGAGTCTTATACCTATACCCGGCACCGTTTCCCTAACATCTCCCACTATAATTATAACTTCCGCCCTATCTATATCCGCTACGCTTCCGTTTGATGAAGAATAGCCCAGTGTGGCCTTTATAGGATCATTTTTCAAAGCCAAGTGAGGTTTCCTAAAATCCAAATTGTTGATGAGTAGGGTCTCCTTGAACAGCTTCCTTGCGGCATAGGCGCTTTCGTTCGTTCCCCGGGCCCCTGATATGATAGCGGGATTCTTCGCTTTCTTCAAGTTTGTTGCTATCCAATCAAGCGCAACATTCCAATTGGACTTGAACCAAGAGCCATCCTCCGTTTTGAGATGCGGATAATCAACCCTATTTATGTTGTTATACTCATGCGAAAACCTGTCCCTATCGGTTATCCAGAATTCGTTAATATCCGGATTCTCCCTACCGTTGATCCTTATGATTTTATGCAAATCCTCCCTTCTTCCAGCCTTTACAAATGGGCCTCTACTGAAAGGTTTTCTTCTTCTAACATCAACATAAACATTCGCACCTAAGGAGTCCTCAGGACTTATCGTAGGAACGCTTTCTATCTCCCAGGGGCGGGTAAAGAATTTGTAATCCTTACCCGTTATGGCTCCGAGAGGACATACCTCTATCAGGTTTCCAGAGAATTCGTTGTTTAAGAACTTGTCCTTCTCAGGTCCAAACAAGGTGTACCAACCCCTGTCAAACACGGCCCAATCTTTTCCTCCCCCTATGGTCCAATAGAATGTCGCACAACGATAACACTGTATGCACCGTGTGGGATATAGGTCAATGAAGGGACCAACATCTCTGATCTCAAACTTCCTCTTGGGGAACTTGTATCTGCTCCTCGTTGGGCCATGCATGAATGTTATCTCTTGAAGGTCGCACTCACCACCTGCATCACAATTGGGACAATCAAGAGGATGATTCAATAGTAATAGCTCCAAAACCGAATGCTGGGCGAACTTCGTTGCCTCGGAATTGGTCCAAACCTTCATTCCATCCATCGCCTTCGTTCCGCACGCCGGCATCAGGCCCTTTCTGCCTCTCATCTCAACCTCTACCAAGCACATCCTACAACCTGCGAACACCGGAAGTTTCGGATGATAGCAGAAAACCGGAACATTCTCACCCTCCCTCCAAGCTATATTGAGTAAGGTCTCTCCTTCTCTAAATTCCACTTCCCTACCGTTTAACTCTATCTTCGGCATATTCAGGTATTATAAAACCGAAAAACTTTTCACTTAACAACAACGATCTTCTTCTTCCCTCCTACGAATACATAATAAACCCCACGCTTAAAAGGTATAAATCTCTCGCCTTTCAATGAACCCGCGAATATCAATGAACCATCCATTCTATATATCCTAACACTTCCTACACCTCTTATGAGTATCCCTCCTTCTTTACCTTCAACTCTGACAGGGAGAGAGGGCTTCCCTTCCTCAACCTTCACGGGATCGTCGTACCCGAGAACTCCGCAGGTGTCATTATACGGATAATAAACGCATCCTGAACCCGGCGCATCCAGAACTATGAGATTATTTGTGCAACAGGTGGGAGATAGAACGAGTTCAGCGCAACCGTCCCCATCAACATCCGCGAAGGCTGATTCAAGTCCCATTTGATGCCTTAAAAACCCTTATGATTCCGTCTCCCCACCCATCACCGTAGGGCGCCAATATAAGTTCTAATTCGTTATCCCCATCTATATCAAGTATAAGCCTTCCTCCGCCATGCACACAAGGTATCCCAAGGGTTGTACCATAAGACCATAATAAGGTTCCGAAGGATGATATGACATACAGAGTTCCACCGGATCCTCCACAGCCCGAGTTCTTTGAAACTATCACATCGGCCAAACCATCCCCGTTTATATCTCCCACGGATGGGGCTCCGTATATGTACCCACCCACATTATAACTCCATATCACGCTTCCATCCGAACCGTTTAATGCATATATGTTGTACCCTCCCGGCGCTATAACCTTATCTATGCAATCTCCATTTATATCGCCAAGGCTGACATTGGGTTCCGTATAGTCGTATGTTCCGACATAAGTGCTCCAAAGTACGGCTCCGTCGGTAAAGCGAGAGGCTCTAACATACCCGTCCGTACCATTTACCACGACCTCAAGCTCCGGGGTTGAATTTATGTTTCCTATTACCGGCGAGGATCCCCATTGATTTCCCCCAACGGAACGCGTCCAAACCGTCAATCCATTGGAGGCCCTAACCGCGCACAATATTCCACCAGTTGAACGGAGAATAACCAAGGTGTCCAATCCATCCGCCGCAACCGCGGTAGAGGCTTTTTCATTTGTGCAGCTCGCCGTCCATATTATGCTACCCGATGAGGTATAAGCCCTATTTCCTATGATTATTTCAAGACCGGGCGAAGGCGATATATCGGCCAGCGCCCCTCCTATTGGATACGAATAAGGTATGGAGAAGCTGTTCTCTAACGTTCCCGTGGATCCGTTATATATATTAACCACGCTTCCTAATATTTGCACCAATTCCGGCATTCCGTCCCCATCAACATCCCCCACCAAAGGCTCAGCTTCTGAAAGACCGGGGGATAACATATACTTCACATTCCAAGAGGATAACAAAGACTTCCACCGTACATCATCCAGTTCCCGAGTGCTATATGCCTCGGGGGAAGTTGAGAATATAAGAAACCAACCACTATGCACGATATAAAGAAGATTTTTCTTTTCATAAAGATGATATTATAAAGGCGATCTCCTAACTAATGAATACGAAGTTTTTGCAAGCACCTTTGCAAGTTTTCATATGCTTATTGAACATCGGCCTTAGAATTATAGACATTATGAAACGATTAATGAGCTTAATTTTGATATTTTTAGTCGCCTTATCCTGCAAATCTGTTAGCGGTCCGAGTGATACCAACGGAGGTAACGGGGACAATAACGGTTCCTCACCTCCCGATACTTCATCATGGGTACTTTTGGCGGAAGGTACGTTTAGCTTCTATGAATGGGATTTAACGGGTGATACTCTCTGCGATACATTCGTACTATCCTATCCCAGAGATGCTTATAACGATCCCGAGGGAAGTCGTTTGCCCCTCAATGAAACCGTATATCCAGGTGATATATTGAGGGTTTTTGGTAAATATATATCGGGGAACGATACGGCGGTTAGCATAGCCTTTGCAGGTGATACTTCCAATCCAGGATCTCAGGAGTTGGCTTTGGCCGCGCTTGGAGATACTCTATCTTTCCCGGGTGATAGCGCGTATCTCACTATGCCCAATGGGCAAACCGTGCCCATATCGTTCTATATAGTCGTTGGGATGTTTATTGATGATCTCGGTGGAATGAGATGCAGCCCAAATTCAACGGATTCTGCAAGGGTTTATTATAGATTGGAGAAAAGGAGGTAGTATATGAGATTTTTTATAGCGCTTTTGATTCTTGGATTATCCTGTATGCCGGGGGGGTGTCAGCAGAAGATAGCAGAGAAGATCGGTGAAAAGGTGGTGGAGAAAACGGTGGGGGGTATATCTAAGAAGGATTGGGAAGATGTTGATATAGGTAAGAATGTTAATATCCCCACCGAACTGAAAGGGTATGTTCCTGAAGGTTTCAAAGCCAAGGCTTCCATAAAAACCAAAGAGAAAGGTATGATGCTCGCGGGTGTGGTATCAAAACCGCCGGAGAGGATCAAAGAGTTCTATATAAACATTCTTGGAGAACCATCAGGTGAAATCACATCGGAGAATCAAATATGGCTTTCATGGGAAGATAAAGAGATAGTGGTTGTCATTAGAGGAAGCGGCAATAGCTCCGACGTGGTTATAACCAAGGGTAAGGAAAATAAACGATAGAGTTTATAAACGGTATCCCTTAGGGATTACCCTCTCTCTATAACCGCCAAAATCTGGCCTTTGCTCACATTAACACCAGGGGATACATATACATGCTTTACTACGCCATCTGTTTTAGCCTTTAATTGTGTTCTCATCTTCATCGCTTCTATAACCACTATGGTTTCCCCCTTTTTAACCTTATCACCCGGCGATTTATTCACATCAACAACCAGAGCGGGCATGGGTGATTTTATCTGCTGTATAGTGAAAGTCTGCAATTGCGAAAAGTCGGAAGGCAAGGATTTCTTGACCTTAACCTTGATATATATCTTTGGAGTTTCAACTTCAACATCCTCACCGTAAGCTTTCACCCTGAGAAGCGTAGGCCTTCCTTCAAGAAATACCAACATTAATCCGTTTCCCAAATCAACCTTACTTATATTCTTCTTGGATGTGTCTATCTCATAAGTTTTATCTTCAAAGATCACCCACTTTTTCATATCCTTGGGAGGCTTATGCCTTCTTGCTTCTGATACTTCCCCTTGCGATCCAAATAGCTGATCTCACACACCTCATCGGATTCAATAAAAACCAATTGAGCTATTCCCTCAAAGGAGTAAATTTTCGCTGGAAGAGGGGTCGTGTTGGATATTTCTATTGTTAGATAACCTTCCCATTCAGGTTCCAAAGGAGTAACATTAACTATTATCCCACACCTCGCGTAAGTGGATTTACCGATGCATATACCGATCACATTTCTCGGTATTCTAAAATATTCAACGCTCCGTGCTAAGCAGAACGAGTTTGGTGGTATTATGCAGTACTCTCCTTTATGATATACGAAAGATTTTTCATCAAAATTCTTGGGATCAACGATCGCCATATAGACGTTGGTGAATATATAATACTCATCGGCAACCCTTATATCGTATCCATACGAGGATAAACCGTAGGATATTTTACCCTCCTTGACGAGTTTGGGCTCAAAAGGTTCTATCATTCTATGTTTTTCGGCCATTTCCCTTATCCATCTATCCGACTTAACCACGAAGATATTCTAAGGTTGTTATAAAAAAGGGGGGCGTACGCCCCCCATTACTCTCACTTCCAAGTCGCGTAGGTGTAGCACTCAGATCCGCCCTTCTGATAAAGGGTATCCACAGTTCCACCGCCCGAGGAGTTCACCATAACTATTAGGCATATACCTTCGTGAGAAACGGCTATGTGCGCGCCATCCGGACTCCAGACGGGACGTATGGATCGGATACTGTGGGAATATACATCCTGAACACTTCCAAAAGTTGGAAAGTTTGCGACGGCTATGCGTGGATTCTCGGCATATAACCCCATCCGTGAGTAAACCACCTTGCCGCCCTTTACCCTCCAATGGCCCTCTTGAAGGGACTTGTCGCCGGGGAGATTGATGAGCGTATCTGCGGATATTATGTAAATCCACGGGTCTTGGGAGTAGGCGCTTCCGTAGTCTTGAAGGGTCATAAGGAGGGTATCATTTCCGACGAATTCGGGAGATAAATTCACCTTCCCACTAAGGCCGAAGGTCTTCACCGTGTCTCCATTTTGCAGGTCGTAGAGGGCGACTTTCAGGTTTCCTGCGGTACCCCAGGTGAAAGCTAAATACTTACCGTCAGGACTTACGACAGGTTCCACCTCATCGTTTGGATAGTTCGTTACCTTTGTCCTACCGGAGCCGTCAAGGTTGGCCACATATATGTCGTAGTCTCCATCATCGTTGGCGGCGAAGTATATCTTGTTTCCAAAGACGAAGGGGTACTTTTCATCCGCGGATGTTCCTATGACCTTGGTAAGGGTGCCATCGTCCAGCGATAAGGTATAGATGTCGTAGTTTCCACCCTCGTTGGAGTATATGTAGAGGACCGTTCCGGCGTATGGATTGTTCCCAGGATTGCCCTCCTCGGGGCCAGTGGGGCCACTCTTCTTCTTACACCCGGCCATTACGAGGCCGGCAACCAAAAGCGGAACTATAAGCGCATTTAGCTTTTTCATATTTCACCTCCTTATACTCACCTTTTCTTTTGCTTTCTTACCCTTCATTATGAAAGGGAAAATCTTCCTCATTTCCCGCTTTTCTCACCCTTTGAGTAATGTATCCTTACACCACATATCCATCTCAGCGTAATCCACCTTTTTGGTTGGTTCCCCGAACTTGGAAGTGTAGAAGTTTATAATTTCGTCTCTGGCTCCGAAACCTTCAAGTTGGAAGCCGGAGGGAAGCTTTATTTGAACCTGCTGTTCGGCGGCGGATTTTTCGGTGACCTTCTCAGCCTTCCCCCCGCCGCATCTAAGACCAGCCAAGAATAAATCGGCAAAAAAGAGGAGTAGGCTTCTCATCGTCTTTCCTTCTACCCTATATCGTAATAAATCTTCGCTGAATCTTGCCCCCTTACAGCGCAGGTTAAGGTGTCAAAAGTATTATCGTTTGGATTTGAAAGGAAGTATATGACTATATTGTCGTAATTTCCGTCGGATCCTATGACATCCCCTTTGAAAAATACGACCTCGCCGGAGGCGGCGAGTTGACCCCTATTTCCGTATGTACCCGTCGGTGGAGCGCTTACATATCCTCCACCGTTTTCCACCCTACAACTTATCAACACCAGCGAAAAAATCAGCGATTTTCTCATGACTTTGTATTCTAAATGTGGGGCATACAGTGTTTTAAAGGTTTTGCAGTATATACTGCAACGGTTTTCAGTGAGTGGGATTCCCGTTGTAAGCCTCAGTATTTTCGCGATTAGAGGGAAAAGAAAGAGTTTATGAGGAGTAAAGCCTTTTAGGACTCTCAGTTTTTCAAGAAATCAGGAGAGAATAAAGATTTGAGAATTCTTGTAGTTTCTCAACATCTTCCCTTGTATCCTCGGTGTAGGAGGTAATGAAGTAAAACTCAGGGAAGGCGAAAATCTTGACCTCTCTTTGTGTCCATAAGGACATAAGCCGGCTCTATCTTTATCTCCTCAAAACCCACCCTAACATCTTCTTTGCGGTATATCCTGAAAGTTAGAGGTATCCTCCACCCTCCCACTACTTATACACCCCATCTTGTCTAACACTATGTCATCTATCACATGGTGAAATATCCCTGGGGTAGGGCTCTTTTCAATCCTTAACTTTGCCCAAATCAGTATAAACTCACTATTTCTAAATCTTCAATGCTCGGATCGCGAAAAGTACTGGTTAATATCTTCATACCAAGGATTACGAACCAAAAATGAATGGGCTAATATAGGTTTTCCTTCAATAACATAGACCGTAAGCAAGGGATCATTGAAAATCTTTCTCCGTAAGTTTATCTTCGCAGATTTACCTTTTTTGGAAATCTCTTCAAGCATGGAGAATACATCACTCACCAAGATCCTCCTTATAGACTTCTATGTTCCTTTCATCAAGCAGGAATCTCTTATACCTATCGTGCATATCAAAGCCTTTACCTCTGTTTTTATAATACTTTTCTTCCTGTTCGTGCCATATTCTTGCGAGTTCTATGGGCTTACCCATTTCCTCCCGCTTTCTATAAAATCCCATCCATGCGAATGTGGGTTTCTCTCCAAACTGTTGCTTCTTCGCCTCGTAAAGTCTTTCCTTGTGCCATATCAAATCTTCCCTCCTATCAGTTGCCATTTCGTAGATCTTGGTCATAACTATCGCCTCTTCTGGACATGCCTCCACGCAGAATCCACAATACAGACATCTCGTTGCATCCCAGATCCAAGTCATGGCGTATCTCTCACCTTTCCCCACAGGGGAATCAAGAGGATTCACGGCGCCCTCTATGTAGATCGCCTCCGATGGACATATAGCGGCGCACAGTTGGCAACCCACGCACCTTTCGGTTAAATCCTCATGCCATTGTAGGGATAAAGCCCACCTGGCCCTATCCGGAAGCTTTCTCCTTTTCTTAGGATACTGAACCGTGAATCTATTCGTGGCTATGTTCAATAGGAAGTGTTTAAATGTTATTATCAATCCTTGAAGCATCGCCTTTAATCCTTCAAGCATAACGAGTATTATAAAGTGGATTTCAATGTTATAATCTTCGCATGCTTATAGGTGTGGATGGAAAGAGGGCCCATACCAATCTTACGGGTCTTGGAGAGTATTCAAGGAGGCTGATAAAAGGGTTAATCAGGGCAAGCGAGGATATAATCATAAGATCCTTGGTCCCTAAGGTTAAAATAAGGTTTATCAGAAACGAAAGGTACAGAATCTTCCTACCACGATATGCTATACAAAGAATATGGTTCAGGAGATTTCCTCCTAAGGATTTTTTCAGGGGTATGGATGTATATCATGGTTTGAGCGCTGAGATACCTTTAAATGTTCCAAAAGGGATTGGCAAGGTCGTTACGATACACGATCTAATTTACTATTTCTATCCCCAATGGTTCTCATCGTTTGATCGTTATAATTATCATTTCCGTACATACTATGCAATTAAAAATTCCGATGTGATAATCGCCGTAAGTAGATGGACCGCCGAAAGCGTTTATGATGTCTTCAAACCTAAGAGTGATGTTTATGTAATTCATCCTATATGTGATGATGTTTTTTTTGAGCCTTTCAAGTTCAGAGAAAGGCCCCTTAATCCCCCTCCAAAAGATTACATACTCTTCATAGGTGTCCTTGAAGAAAGGAAGAACATACATACGCTTTTCAAAGCATTGAATATCTTAGGAGAATCGTGTCCCCCTTTTGTAAGCGTAGGAAAAGTTAAGAAGTCTTATATGAAAAGACTGTTAAAGGAAAAAAGGGGGATCAGATGGTTGCATTATAATTATCTTCCCACCGAACAATTGTTGTATCTTTTAAGTGAGGCGCTGGTCTTCGTGTATCCTTCCTTGGTTGAAGGTTTTGGGATGCCTGTTGTGGAAGCTATGTCCGCCGGTGTTCCTGTGATAACATCAAAGGGAAGTGGCCTTGAAGATGCTGCTGGGAATTCGGCATTAAAGGTAAATCCTCATAATCCCGAGGAAATATCCTTCTATATTCAAAGGATTATGGAAGATAGCTCTCTCAGAAGGAGTATAATAGAGGAGGGTAAAAAACATTCCCAAAAATTCAGATATGACACGATAATTCCCAAGGTTATGGAAATATATAAGAAGGTTTCAAATGGCCTCAAATGATAATACGGAAAATCTAACATGAAATCGGAAATCCTTCACAAGTTTGAAATCCTTATGGAATCTTAAAACATGCAAACCTTCAATGTACCTGAAACCGGATCTTTCAAATATATCTATAACCTCCTGATTAGTATAAAACTTCGCAAACTCGTAAAATCTGTGATGTTTCTTACCCAAGTAGGTATAATACTCCCCCGTGCAAGTATTTCTCGGAACTAAGCCGACTATCAATCTACCACCTTTACGGGTTATGCGTCTTATTTCCTTGGAAGCCATTTCCACATCATCAAAAAAACATATTGACACCACAACCAAAACCTGATCAAACGAACCATCTTTAAATGGCAGGTTTTCCGCTTTCCCACAGATCAGCATATCCACC
>WGFI01000038.1 GCA_015492295.1 Caldifarciminota bacterium | reverse complement strand
CTCAAATATGCTCATAGCTTCCTTCCTAACTATGTCTATTTTTTCATCAAGAGTCTCAAACCAGTGTATAGCCTCATCCTTGGTTAGAAACTTACTCGTTAGATCTTCCTTAGCATCTTCAAGGTAATTGGTTAGAACCTTTGCGGTATCCTCTCCAAGCTTTTCCCTTAGCTTTAAGAACAATTCAGCTGTGCTCTGTCTCATATTCGTATTCTAAGGCTGAAAGGGTTCTATCGTCCCAAAAGCATCTTCATTATGTTTATAAAGTTAGGATTGAACAGAGTTGTGCCGAGGATTGTTAGGATTATTAGGAAAATCAACAACAGGTTCGTCCTGTCTATCTTGTGGTCAAACTTCTCCTCAAGCCTTTGATACCTCTCGTTCATCTTCTCGTCAAGTGCCTTAACCTCTGTCTCAACCGCTTTTATCCTCTCTTCAAGTGCTGAATACTTGGCATTCATCTTTTCTTCAAGGGCTTTTACTTCTTTCTCAACCGCATTTATCCTTTCTTCAAGCACTGAGTATTTGGCATCCACCTTCTCTTCAAGAGACTTTATCTCGGACTTTAAGGCCTCATACATACCCATAAACTCATTTCTGCTCGCAGTTATCTTCTCGTCCAATGCCTTTATCTCAGATCTCAAAGCTTCAAACCACTGTATCGCTTCTTCCCTCGTCATAAACTTACTCGTTAGATCTTCTTTAACATCTTCAAGGTAGTCAGTTAAAACCTTTGCGGTATCCTCTCCAAGCTTTTCCCTTAGCTTTAAGAAAAGTTCAGCTGTGCTTTGTCTCATATTCGTATTCTAAGGGTGAAAGAATTCTATCGTCCCAGAAGCATCTTTATTATACCTATAAAGTTAGGGTTGAACAGAGTTGTGCCAAGGATTGTAAGGATTATTAAGAAAATCAGCAACAAATTTGTCCTGTCTATCTTGTGATCAAACTTCTCTTCAAGTCTCTGATACCTCTCGTTCATCTTCTCGTCAAGTGCCTTAACTTCCGTCTCGACAGATTTTATCCTATCTTCAAGTGCCGAATATTTGGCATTCATCTTTTCTTCAAGAGCTTTCACCTCCGTCTCAACGGATTTTATCCTTTCTTCAAGCGCCGAATACTTGGCGTCCATCTTCTCCTCTAAGGAATGTATTAGGCCTTCAAGATAGGAATACTTGGCATCCATCTTCTCGTCAAGTGCTTTCACCTCAGTCCTAACCCCATTTATCTCCGATTTCAAAGCCTCAAACATCTGGATATACTCTCTCCTATTGGCCCTGATCTCGGCTTTTAAAGTCTCAAATATGCTCATAGCTTCCTTCCTAACTATGTCTATTTTTTCATCAAGAGTCTCAAACCAGTGTATAGCCTCATCCTTGGTTAGAAATTTACTCGTTAAATCCTCCTTAACATCTTCAAGATAATCGGTTAAAACCTTCGCAGTGTCCTCTCCAAGCTTTTCCCTTAACTTTAAGAACAATTCAGCTGTGCTTTGTCTCATATCCGTATTCTAAGGCTGAAAGGGTTTCAGCGAGAAATCCACTATCTAACCACCTTCTTCACCTTACCCCCTTCAGCCACAACAAAATATTCCCCTTTTCTCAGGCTTGAAACTCTTATACTCGCCTCTGTATATCCTCCTGCCGTCTGTGGTGAATATTTCTACATAGCCGTCAGGATTTATGTTTTTGATTTCATTATTTCCTACAATTCCACATCCTCCTTCATTGGAAGCCGCGTCTATGACACTTATATTATTGGATTTACCAACGGTAACTATTTCAACGCATCCATCTCCATCAACATCACCAACGGAAACGGAACGATGAGAAAACCACAAGTTCCAACTCCACAAAATAGAACCGCCCGCCGATACAACAGTTATACCACAACAGGAGCTGTGAGCCACATTCTGAACTATCTCCAAGCCAGGTGTGGGATCAACATCTGCTATTATATTTAAAGGAGTTAGGTGTGGTTTATCACCATCCGCAACACTAACCTGCCATATCAAGCTTCCATCCGTTCCCCTGAGAGCGTAGAGAGAATTATTCCAGCTGCCCACAACGATTTCAATATTTCCGTCATAATTTATATCTCCTATGGCAGGCTGAGACTCCACCCAATGTCCCGTTTTATAAAACCAAAGGAGGCTTCCGTCCGTTCCCCTAAGTGCATAAACGCTACTATCCAAACTACCCACTATAACTTCAACGCTTCCATCTCCGTTTATGTCCCCTATCGCAGGCGAAGACCACACTTGTCCTCCTGTCCTGTAATACCAAAGAAGACTCCCGTCAGTTCCCCTGAGGGCATAAACACAACTATCCCAACTACCAATAACAACTTCAATATTTCCATCTCCGTTCATATCTCCAATAGCAGGAGAGGACTCTATCCAAAGTCTCGCTTTATAGTACCAAAGAAGACTCCCATCCGTTCCCCTTAGAGCATAAACACTACTATCCCAGCTACCCACAACGACTTCAATCTGTCCATCGTTGTTTATGTCTCCTATCGCAGGAGAAGACCATACCTGTCCTCCTGTTCTATAATACCAAAGGAGACTCCCGTTAGTTCCTCTGAGAGCATAAACATTATTATTATCACTTCCCACGACTACTTCAATATTCCCGTCCCCATTTATATCCCCTATGGAGGGAGAAGAAGATACAGCGATACCCGTTCTATAAAACCATAGGAGACTTCCATCCGTTCCTTTAAAAGCATAAATTCTTCCATCATAACTCCCCACAACCACTTCAATCCTCTGATCCCCATTTATGTCCCCTATCGCAGGTGAGGAAAACACATAATCTCCCGTGGTAAAACTCCATTTAACATATCTACCCAACGATAGATCCCCTTTCATTCTCTGTCTTCCTGTGTGATTTTGGGTCCCATTAAGCGTTTGCCAAGAACCATTGGCCCAGTCGTAGGGTGGAATGCAGGTGGTCTGGAAGCCACAGGTTTGAGCATTTATCGGTTTGAAAGGGATGCAAAGAAATACGATAAACCCAATTATATACCTCCTAGTTCTTTTCATTTTGGGATATTTTAAGGTTGAAAATTTCCTCGGTTGCCATCCGATAAGCACCCTTAGAATGTTATCTTATGGTATGGACGGCCTTACCTACACCTTTTAAGGAGGATGGGAAGATAAACTTTGATGAGTACATAAAGCTACTTGAATTCCAACATAAAAACGGCGTTGATGGTGTGGTTGTTCTTGGGACCACGGGAGAAGCCCCTTCCTTAACCGAGCATGAAAAGGAGGAAGTTTTTAGAATTTTGAAGGAGAGTTCTCCTAAGGATTTAACACTCATAGCAGGCACAGGTACCAACAACTTAAAGAAGGTCTTGGAATGGACGGAGAAGGTTTATAAGCTGGGCTACGAATACGCCCTGGTGGTTGTCCCTTATTATCTTAAAACCTCGCAAAGGGGCCTTTATGAGTTCTTTAAAGAAGTCTCAAAAGTCGGAATAAAAGTGGTTCTTTATAATGTACCTTCAAGAACGGGAATATCCTTGGCACCTTCAACTGTGATTGAACTTTCTTATGTTGAGAATATAGTAGGTATAAAGGAAGCCTCAGGATCCTGCGACGCGGTTTCAGAGATCCTCTTAGGATGTAAGGAAGGATTTTTCGTGCTTTCCGGCGATGATTCAATGACTCTCCCTTTCTTATCCATAGGAGCTTCGGGTGTGGTCTCGGTCGCGAGCAATCTTTTTCCCGAGCTTATCGTCAGGTTGGTAAGGGAGAAGGATACGAAATTACACTTAAAACTTTATCCACTCTTCAAGGTCCTGTTCGTTGAGCCCAATCCCATACCGCTGAAGTGGGCTATGAGATACTTGGGGTTTAATATGGGACCTTACAGACTCCCTCTGGTTGAACCTTCGGAGGAGAACAAAAAGAAGATTGAAAAGGTGATAGATGAAATCGGAAGTGATAAGTAAGAAGGAGTATGTGGAAGCCATACTCTTGGCGATATACCTCGTAATGTGGGAGTATGTTGATTACAACCTCTCCGGATACGATGCTATGGCCATGCCTCCCGGAGCGTACAGGATAGCGGAGTTCATAGATGAGATATACTCCGGAAAGGTTTCGCATGATGAGATAAAGCAGTTTATAAAGGACATACTTGGGGGAATTCTGTATCCGAGGTTCGTAAGGATGTACAAACACAGGTATCCCTGGATAGATGAGAATTTATGAAGGTGTTTCTGATAAGGCATGCGAGGACCGTATGGAACGATGAGAAGAGGATTCAAGGTTGGGCAGATATAGAGCCTTATGAGGAAGCGAAGAAGGTTTTCTATGAAAGGGTGAGAACCATAAAGGCCGAACCCGATGTTATATTTTCGTCGGATCTTAAAAGATCCCTAATATCCGTTGAAATAATAAAACGGATATATGGCGATATACCGACCTTCATAGATTGGAGATTGAGGGAGAGGAATATGGGGAAGGTTGAAGGGGAGTTCTACGAGGAGATCAAAACCAAATATCCGGAACTTTGGGGAACGGTTGATGTAAGGCCAGAAGGTGGGGAAAGCATATTGGATATGGCCGATAGATTAAAGAGATTCATTAATGACTTTATATGGTTTTCAAATATAAACGGATGGAATACGGCTTTTATAGTTTCACATCAACTGGCCATTGAGGTTCTCCGTAGAGCGTTCTTAAACGAGGATATAGACGAAAGTATATGGAACAATCTCATAGGCTCGGGTCAGTGGATTGAGTTAGAACTTTCATAATCTCTTCAAATGGTGCATCCGTCTTTATTCCCGTTGGAGAAAACATCGTTCTTGAAGACTTAAATCCTCTTTCCCTTAGCTTTTTTATCACATAGGAAACCCTTGGCATCATCCTGAGATGAAGGGATCTGAGCTCACAGTACAGGGGAAAATCCTCCTCACTCAGCGCCCTTTTTATAAAATCCTTTGCCTTCTCAAATCCCAATTCTTCGGCTATATCAAGCATTTTCGTTAAAAATCCCTGAGATTTCAATCTCCCTATCCATATATTTCCCGAGGATTCGTTCTCCGATCCACACAGCTCACACCTCCCCTTGGGTTCCTTTGATACACCATAATTTCCGCAGTTCGGACATCTGTATATAAATCCCAGCGGTGGATAACCTTTAAACCTCCCAACTCTGATCAGAAGTCTGTAAGCGTACCCTTCGTAAAGGAAAAATAAGGGATCAATCGTATAAGAAAATTCCATCGCAACGGATTGAAGTTTATACAAAAGCGCCCTTAAACCCACCTCAGGATAGAAAGGCATATATGGTATGTAAGTTCCATAGAGTTTAAATCCATAAGCTTTACGCTTTCCGGCCAATGTAGGCATATCGGTTGATGTTATGTAAATGTATGTTCCTTCCTTAACCGTTAAGAAGATGTAAGGTAAATAAGGCGATGGGGATCCAAAGGGGTCAAGATCTATGAAATCAAACCTTTTCCCTTCAAGGTACAAGACCGAACTCAGTTTGAATATGTCCTCGTTGAATAGTTTGACATTTTTTATACCATTTATGATGATGTTCGCCTTTAACTCACATAAGGCGCTCCTGCTCGCCTCATTGGAATACATCTCCGTAGGTCTCGCAAATATTGAATACATAACCGTCCTGCTTCCACCACCCGCAAAAACCTCAAATAGATTCTCGGATTCGGAGGCTATAAAGCTCACCACACCCAATTCCCTTGAAAGTTGCGCCTTAGGATTATAGAATGACTTCTGATGATAAAAACGCACAAAGCATTATAAAGTGGAAATCATTCGGATGTAAAATACCCGCTTATGGCGGGAAAAATATATCGTATATCAGGGGCATTAGTTGTAGCAAAAGGACTTGAAGGGGTTCAGATGAACGAGGTCGTTAGAGTTGGAGAGGAGAAACTGGTCGGTGAAGTTATAAGAATATCAGAAGACCAAGTGTTCATACAGGTTTATGAGGATACTTCTGGTCTTATGGTTGGAGAGCCCGTTGAAAGAACGAATCAATCCTTGGCGGTTGAACTTGGTCCTGGATTGCTTGGACAGGCTTTTGATGGAATACAGAGGCCTCTGGATCAGATAAGGGAAGCGAAGGGGGATTTCATAGAAAGGGGAGTTGATGTACCCGCATTACCTACGGATAAAAAGTGGAACTTTCAACCGAAGGTCAAAACCGGTGATAAGGTAAAAATGGGTGATGTCTTGGGTGAGGTTGATGAGACGGAACATATAAAGCACAAGATAATGGTTCCCCCCAACCTGAAATCAAACCTTGAAGAGGAGTTTGAGGTGGTTGAGATAAAGGTTGGGGAATATACGGTTTGGGATACGGTGGCGGTTTTAAAGGATTCAGAAGGAAAAACTTACAATATATCCATGGCTCACAGATGGCCTGTCAGAGTCCCGAGACCTTATAAAAGTAAATTACTTCCATCCGTACCGCTCATAACCGGACAAAGAATACTGGACTTTTTGTTCCCGATAGCCTTGGGAGGAAACGCTGCCTTGCCTGGCGGTTTCGGTACCGGGAAGACCGTAACAGAGCAAAGTCTGGCTAAGCATTCGCTTGTGGATATAGTTATATACATAGGTTGTGGGGAGAGGGGAAATGAGATGACGGAGGTCTTGGTTGAATTTCCGGAGCTTAGAGATCCGAAAACCGGAGGTCCCTTAATGGACAGAACCATTCTCGTCGTGAATACATCCAACATGCCGGTTGCGGCACGGGAAGCGTCAATATACACGGGTATAACATTGGCGGAGTATTACAGGGATATGGGTTATAATGTCCTACTGCTTGCCGATTCAACTTCAAGGTGGGCGGAGGCCCTTCGTGAGATGTCTTCAAGACTTGAAGAGATGCCGGGCGAGGAGGGTTATCCAACCTATCTGGCTTCAAGGCTAGCAGCCTTCTATGAGAGAACGGGTAGAGTGGTGTCTTTGAACGGTGAGAAGGGTTCGGTTACGGCCGTTGGCGCCGTAAGTCCTCCGGGTGGGGATTTCTCAGAACCCGTCGTTCAGAGTACCCTGCGTGTGGTTGGCGGATTTTGGGCCCTTGATAGCTCCTTAGCCAGGGCGAGGCACTATCCGGCTATAAACTGGAACATATCATACACGCTTTACTATGAGCTTATAAGGAAGTGGTTTGAGGAGAATGTATCCGAGGATTGGACCAACATAAGGGTGTGGATGACGGATATATTGCAGAAGGACAAGGACTTACAGGATATAGTGCAACTCCTGGGGCCGGATGCTTTGCAGGATGAACAAAGGGTATTACTTGAAACTGCGAGAATAATTAAACTTGCCTTCTTGCAACAGAACGCCTTCCATGATATAGACGCGTCCTCATCCCCGAAAAAGACCTATCTGATAGCCAAGACGATAAAACAGTCCTATGAAATCTTCATGAACTACACGAAAGATAGGGGATTTGATCCAAAGAACATCCCTTCATTGCCTGCAGTTGAAAGGCTGATACGACTTAAAGAGCTGAAAGACGAAGATGTTGAGAATTCCATAGAAGATATGCTCAAAGAATTGAGGAGTCAGGTGGAGGCTTATGTTAAGAAGGCTGCATGATAGGAGGGAAGCATAAGAATAGATAGGATTTACCTTCAAAACTTCAGGAATCTGAGCGGTGAGTTCTCCTTCTCGCCGGGTATAAATATAGTATTTGGACCGAATGGCATAGGTAAGACATCTCTACTTGAAGGTATAGCATACCTTTCTGTGCCGAGGTCTTTCAGAGGGGTCCGTGATTATGCTCTGGTCAGATGGGGTGAGAGGGCCTTTCATATAGATGCAAAGATATACCGTTTTGGAAATCCCCACGATATATCCATAACCGTGATAATAGATGACAAAGGAAGAACGGATAAAAAGATATATAAAAGGGATGGGAGAAATGTTAAAACCTATGAGGAGATCTTCAAGACTTTTGTGGTACTCTCTTTCAGTTCAAAGGAGCATGCGTTTATAGACGGCCCACCTTCTGAGAGGAGGAGATTCTTTGATTGGGCTTTATCTCTGATAGATCAGGATTATTTTCGGCACCTGATGGACTATAAAAGGCTTATTGAAGAGAAGAAGTTCGCTATAAAGCGTGATATGGATCTATCTCCCTGGAACAAGGCGCTTATACCTTATATGGATTTTATCCTTAGAAAGAGGAGGGAGTTCGTTGAAATGATAAACGATAATATAAGCTACAATTTCCTACCAGAAGGTTTTAGGATATTCTACAAGCCAAGCTTAATAAATCCGGAGAGTATATTCAGATACGAGGAGGAGGAAAAAAGGAGGGGTTTCCCCATATACGGCCCCCATAGGGATGAGTTCCTGATAACCCTTGAAGGAAAGCCCGTAAGGATCTTCGCATCGGAAGGTCAAAAGAGGAGGATACATCTAGGAATAATCCTATTTTTAAGGAAGGTTTTGGAGGAGAGACTTGGAGATAAACCTGTTTTGGTACTTGATGAACCTTTCGTGTATTTGGATCCGGAGGGGGTGGAGGAGGTTCTGTCCTCGTTGGATGGGCAGGTTTTCATATCATCCGCAAAACCGATAACGATTTCCAAAAATAATATGTTCCTAATAAACTTACCACCTTATAATTAAAGCATTATGTTATACTCCCAAACCAGCATGTACGCTATAAGGTCTTTGATAAGGCTCTATAAGGAGTTAATTGAGGGCGATAATCAGGCTGTAAGAATTCAAGATATAGCCGAGAAAGAGGGTCTTCCTAAGGCGTACCTTTCAAGGATATTCCACTCTCTCACAAAGGCTAAGATTCTATCTTCCCAGAGGGGACTATACGGAGGATTCGTGTTTAGAAAACCTCCCGAGGAGATAAGTTTATGGGATATTATCAGCATATTTGATGATGTTGATATATACGATGAATGCGTTATAGGTTGGGAAAAGTGCGATGACGAACATCCTTGTCCCCTTCATGACATATATAAACCCATAAGGGAGAGATTGAAAGAATTCCTGAAAAGCACCACGCTCACTCAGATAGTTGAAGCAGCGGAAAGAAAGCGGAGGTATAAGAAGAAATAGACATACCTTAGAATATACTACTTATGAAGGTAAGGTTTCCGAACATAGGGAAGATTTCGCCTGAATTTTTTGATAGATATATATTTCCCAACCTTGGTGCCAAGAGGAAGGAAGTCTTGGTACCTCCCCAGCATGGGGTTGATACCGGAGTGATCAGCATAGGGAACGGTAAGGTTATGATCTTTACTACGGATCCCATATATATACTTCCGGATTACGGATGGGAAAAGGCCGCTTGGTTCTCATGGCATATCCTCGCGTCCGATATAACCACATCTGGATTCCCACCCGCATATATAACCGCCGATTTTAACCTACCTATGGAGATAACCGAGGAGGAATTTGAAATCGTATGGAGGGTATGGAATGAAGAAAGCGAAAAGTACGGGGCTACTGTAATAACGGGTCATACGGCCAGATACCCCGGCTGCCAGTATCCGATGGTAGGAGGGGCAACATTCGTAGCAATAGGAGATGAGGATAAGTTTTTAACCCCGAAGATGGCTTCCCCCGGTGATGCTCTGATAATAACCAAAGGTCCAGCGGTTGAAGCCGTGGGAATATTTTCAAACCTCTTTCCGAATTATATACGGGAAAATCTCGGGGAGGATGTACTCCAAAAGGGTAGGGAGCTGTTTTATAAAATGAGCACGGTTGAGGATGCATTAACGGCTGTCAGCGTTGGGTATAGGGAAGAGGGGGTTAAGGCTATGCACGATGCAACCGAGTGTGGGGTACTCGGTGGGGTATATGAGTTGGCGGAATCTTCGGATGTTGGTGTTGTGCTATACAAAGATAAGATACCTGTATATGAAGGTGTTATAGAAATATGCGAACTCTTCGGTATGGAACCTTACTCGTCAATAAGTGAGGGTACATTGGTCATCGCGGCAGCGAACGATAAAGCGGATGAAATATTGAGAGTCTTGAAAGGGAAGGGAATAAAGTCCGAGATCGTAGGCGAGTTCATTCCTAAGGATAAAGGAAAATGGATCATAGAGAAAGGGGTTCAGAAACCCCTTGAACATCCGAGAGTTGATCCCTTCTGGTCTGCTATAAACGAAGCCTTAAATAGGGGGCTTTCATGAAAGAGGTTTTGTTGGCTTTTTTAACCGGATTTATAACGGGTGCAGTCTTCTCGCTCATAAAACTCCCTATACCTGCACCTCCAACTTTGGCGGGTCTTATGGGTATAATTGGAATCTTCGCAGGTTATATATTTATCCAGTATATAAAAAAATAGGGGGCGCGAAGGCCCCCTTTTCAACCTTACTTTACTATGACCTTTCTAACGACCCTTCCGCGCTCGGTGTTTATAACGATAAAGTACGTTCCCTTGCGGCTTATGAACGAATTCTTATCCCATGCACCCTTGAACCTTCGTATTAGCCTTCCAGAAACGGTGTATACCTCTCCTCCCTTGATATTTGATATTATCCTTGGGGTCTCGGATGCACCCGTAGAGACGATAACCTTGTGATAGAGATTGGTAAAGGTTGTGTCCAAAATCACTATTCCGCCCATATAATACTGAACCCTTTCGCTGTCAAGGTGTTCCTCTATCTTACCGAAGTTCGCAACATACACATAACGATAGTAATCCCAAACATCTATGGAATCTATTCCGTAGGTGTTGCTCAGTGAGGATATCCACACAGTATATTTCAGAGGGGATATCTCCGTGTATATAGTGTCGGTATTTATCGTAGGTACAGTTGTGGATGAGGGCTTTACCCACAGGCTATCGGCGATCATATCCCCATCAACATCGCCTATGGAGAACCTCTGATAGTGAGCGAGGAAACAGGTATCCCATGCTTCCCAGTTGTCACCTACGGTGGGCATATACTTCATAACCATCACACCACCGTCACCGTAAAGGTTGTCATATCCCTGACGGAAGTATATGAATCCCGTATCAACACCCGTACCACTCGCCGAATCCGTGGTTCTATCCACCTGATAATTGGCGGCGGGCAATCCTCCGACGAATACACAACTTCCTAAGGTATCCCCCGTTAATCCCACGATAAAAACGCTATCCCTCTCCGTACCGTTTCCCCACAGGGTTCCCGTTATAGTGTAATCCCAGAAGTTTCCTGTGGTGATTCCTAAGTAGGTCGTGTCGTTGAGGGAGTAGGACTCGGTGATACTTGGGGCATTCACACCCCTCTTCCATATATTATACATCGGCGCTACGCTAAAAGATACTATCCACATCATACCAGAAGATATTATAAGGATGAAAAAGTAGCGTCGTGGATAATCTTTCGGTTTTATAATACTCGCCTATGCGTAGAGTATTTGTGGTTTTAAATCTGTTGATGATATTCATTTATGCGATTTCTTGTGCTACGGTAGGTGAGAAGAAACCCAAACTCACACAAGAGGAGATCAAGGATTCGGCGAAGGTTTGGTATGCCATAGGGAAGGACTACTTGATAAAAGCGGAAGATAACAGGGCGAGTTATGAGGATGCCATAAGGAATTTCAGGAAATCTCTATATTACGCTTCGCGCATAGAAGATAAAAATGATACGCTCTTAAAGATTCTACTTGTGGATTACGCATATTCTTTCTTAAAGAACAAACAGCTGGATTCGGCGGAGTATTACTATAACAAACTCATATCAATAGATTCCACGGATCCAAGGGGTTGGCAAGGCTTAGGTTTCCTCTACGGTATAGTTATGAAAGATTACGATAAGGCTGAAAGATACTTTAAGAAGGCTCTGGTGGTGTCTCCAAACGATCCGGATGTTCTTTTCGGCTTGGCAAAGGTCTATGAACTTTCCGGCAAAAAGGATAAGGCTCGCGAGATATATTATGAAGCTATAAAGAAGGACTCGGATAATGTAGCCTTGAATAGGTCGTTTGGAAAGTTCCTGTTTGAGGTTGGGGATTACGAGGAGGCTATAAAGTATTTAGAAAGGGCGTACGAGAAAAGTGAGAATAAGGAGGATAAGGATATTCTGGAAAAGCTGGTTGATGCGTATAGGAAGGCCTACAAAAAGAACAAAGAAGTTGATATAAGTAAGGCTTTAAATTACATCAACAAACTCTTGGATATGGAACCGGACAACTATTCCTACTATATAAAGAGAGCGAGTATCTACGAGGCTTTAAAAGAAAACAAGAAGGCGATAGAGGATTATAACAAAGCCTACGAGCTAAACCAAAATGCTAAGATACTTCTTTTAAAACAGGCTTTCCTCTATAACGATATAGGCAACAAATCTGAAGCCGAAAGGTTGGCAAAGGTGGTGGCTACGGATAAGGAGGTTGAGGATGTTGTAAGAGCCACTGCATGGGCGTTGATAGGAGATATAAGGCAGAATAGAGGTATAAGACTTTACAAATCCAAGAAATACGAGGATGCCGTTTCGGTTTTTGACAGCGCGTTGGCAGCTTACCAGCAGACTCAACTGCTGGGAGATCAGAAATGGAAAGATTATGCGGCGAAGCAAATATCAAGGGTTAAAGTACTCAGGAAGAAAGCGTGGCGTAAATGGAAGAGGATCGAGTGAAGTTTTGGTCCTCAATGTGGCTTATGAAGCCATAGGATTGACATCCATACGAAGGGCGATAGTACTCGTAATAAAGGGGAAGGCCGAGAGTGTGGTTGATAGGGATAGAAAAATCAGGAGCGAGAGTTTGGAAATATCCGTACCGAGCATAGTAAGATTGAAGTATTATATAAGACCCATATACAAGAGCACTTATCCAACGAGAAGGAACATTCTGATCAGAGACAGATATACCTGCCAGTACTGCGGTTCCGATAAGGATCTGACCGTGGATCATGTTATACCTAAGGTCAAGGGAGGAAAGGATACATGGGAAAACATGGTTTGTGCTTGTAAAAAATGCAATAACAAAAAAGGAAACCTGACGCCCGAGGAAGCGGGAATGAAGCTTCTGTCTAAACCTAGAAAACCTTCATATGTGGAATTGCTTATCCTGTCAAAGAAGAATGTGCCTGAGGAATGGATGGATTATCTTTTCTTCAAAGTTTAAAACTACTTCTAGTTCCAGGATACATTTACGGTATAGGATATTTGATTTCAGGATTTTTCCTACGTAGAAGGGATTTTGTTTTTTCAGTATTTGCATCCATAACTTTTTGGTGCTTAATAGGTTGGTTCTCTTTCGGATATTTGAAGTACATAGTTTATTTTTTTTCCTTTATTGGCTTGATAGGTTTTATATTGGGTTTTAAGGATTTTCTAAATCAAAAGATGGTCTTATTAGCTTTCATTGCCGTAATTGTGTTCAGATATTTTCTTATATTTCCTTTAAATTTTCCTTATGGAAATGATAGTATAATGCATACCTACACCACTCACACAATAATTAATAATGGTGGTTTTGGAAGGATCATTGAACCATTTGGAATTGAAGGATTCGGAAATATTAATCTGGGATTTCACTTTGTAGCAGCGGGAATTCATTATTTAACAAATTTTGAAGTCATTGATTCCGTGATATTTACGAGTTATATATTTTGGGGCCTGTACTTCCTATCTCTATATCATTGGTTGCGAGATTTGAGATGGGCTTTTATAATAGCATTTATAACGGTTAGACCATCAACATTTATGGCTTGGGTAGGATTCCCAACCTTAGCCTCCATGGCTTTCAGCATATTCGCTTTCGGATTAAACCCCAAATTGTCCATACCTTTCTGGACGGGAGCGCTATCAACACATTTTATAACTTCCATCCCGGCGCTGTTAGTTTATGGATTTATACATAGGAAAAGTATATTTAAATTTCACTTTATTTTACCTGCCGCGGGTGCAATTATATTGCTCGTACCCCAATACTATCA
This sequence comes from Caldifarciminota bacterium, assembly GCA_015492295.1. Lineage (GTDB taxonomy): Bacteria > Hydrothermota > Hydrothermia > LBFQ01 > LBFQ01 > Caldipriscus. The sequence goes on along the minus strand of WGFI01000038.1, from coordinate 5,283 downwards.
TTTAATCATTAACAACTTGTCATTACAACCTTATGAAAATCGCATACTTAATGAATTTGTAGTAACCACTTTTCCAAAATCTCTTTTATTCGCCCTGATTTATATGATCCTGGCATTTGTGGGGTACGATTCCGAACTGCGCGAAAGGATTCCTATATTTGCCGTAATTATACCTATCTTGATAGGTATAATTTCTTTTTTGTTCGCTTTATTTGATCTGAAACCTCATTATATAAAAGCTTTCTACATGGCAAGGTTGTACGTTCCACTCATAATACCTGCCATATTTGGTTTGGTTAAAATTTTAAAAAAGATTAGATTTCTAAAAATTTTGGCCTTTTTCATAGGTTGTTCTACGATATTTTACTCTCATAAAAAATATGACAAGGATCCCGATATATGGAAATATGTGAAAAATTGTTGTTATGAATTGAAGGATAAATGGGTATATACCAAGTATGGAACGGAGGAATCTTTTTTGCCAGCTTTTGGAATTCCCGCCTATATGTCTCATTATCTTATAACTCAGATTTACGAGATAAAACAATTGGCGAAAGAAAAGGAATTTGGTATAGTATTTCTAAGAGAGGACGATAATAATCCTAAGGTCAGGGAAGTTGTGAATAAATACGGAATTCTTATAAAAGAATTTCCTAAGGTTAAAGTGTATAAATTGAGGAAGTCTGTAAAAGGACGGAATATCTTGATGTAAAATTTTCATCCTTATAATAGCGGATATATGCTGGGCTATGCCTTTTGGTACATAGGTAATGGCTCCCAGATAAATTTTTATCCAAGGAGTGTGGGCATATTCCATAGGGAATATTTTGTGGATTTTAGACAGGAAGAATTGACGCTTACGACGGATAGGGTTATACTCAACGTTAAAGGGGGTTATCTGACGGGTATAGAACTCGTAGATGAGAATGCTCAGGTCATAGGGGAGTATTACGCTGCATTTACGGGATTGAATCTCATATTCATGAACAGGGCTGTATATACGCTTGGGTGGAAATTCGGCGTAGGCCCAGGACTATTAACATCAAAGATATACAATTATACAGATTACGCGATAACCATAAACGGTGCGGTACTTGGCCGTCTTGAAAATGGTGAGGTATTGCTTCTTGTGGAAAACTTGGGATATGGGAAAACGATACCCATTCCATCCGTGTATTTTAGGGGACTTACGAGTATCCAGAATTATCGTTTTGGTCCATATATAAGGTTCTTCGGTGATATTGATTTGGATGCGGGTTTCGTATTTAACGCCAAGTACGGTGTATTCGGTATTTTGGCCTCCCCCTCATTGAAGAATATCGTAGCCGGCTTTTCATTGGATGTGGGCACGTTTCAGTTTCGCTACGATTATGAGTATTTCTGGATAGGATATTTTACCCATCGTATAGGATTCAATATCTTCTGGGGTAAGCAATTGGAGCTTGAAGAGAAGATTGAAAGGCACGAGAGGATGTTGGCGGAACATGAGAGGGAGATAAGGGAGCTGAGCAAGAGGGTTAAGAGCCTTGAAAGTGAGGCGAAGAGATACGCTAAAGAGCTTATCAATCAGGCTATGAATGAGAAGGATCCGGAGGTTGCACTTATGAAGGTTGAACTTGCAATGGCTTTTGATAGTACCGTAGATGCCAAAAAGTTATCCGATAGTCTCAGGAAGGTGATAGAGAACAATAAGAAGAAAGAGTACGCACGAAGGATAAATATTTTCTTAAAAAACAAACTTTACGCCGATGCGCTTGCCGAAGCTTTACTTATGCTTGAAGATTTTCCAAAGGATCCCCAGGCTCTGAGGGCTTACGGAAAAGTTAAGAAGATCGTTGATAACCTCAGAAATAGAAGGAAGGTTGAGAGGGAAACGCGGAGAAAGTACGAGCAAAGCAAAGCCGAGAAGATAGAAAAGCTTCTTAAATCCGGAAGGTATGTGCAAGCCGCAAGTATGGTAAATACGCTGTCGCCTGGACCGGATAGGATAAGGTTCATGAATAGGCTGAGGAGTATAGCCATGAGTTATCTACGGAAGGCTAAGAACGCTATAAGTCAGAAAAAATGGGTTGAGGCCAAGTATTACCTTGAAAAGTCCATAAAGATATATCCCACGAATGAAGCCTCGGGACTTCTATCCTATGTTGAGGCGAATATACTGAAAAATGCCAATTACTATTACTTAAAATCCCTTGAAAGTTATCAGAAGGGCGATGTGGTAAAGGCATTCGCCTATATAAAGGAGGCGTATAACCTGAACCCAAACAACGAGAAGTATAGAAACGTGTATTTTAGGTTGAGGAACGCATTGAAGGAGGACTAAAAGGAGGTTAGCCATGGTTTGGGTTTTAGGTTATTTTCTGAAAAAGATTCCCAATCTGGGGGATGATGTGTGGATTGATAAAGTTGGAGCGAACTATATTGTGGTAAGTCAGAGGTCGGATACTATTAAACTTCTTCTGATTGACACGCTGGGGAATATTGTAAATAGCAAATTTTTCGTTGATACCTCAATATATAACATACGTACGGTAAAGACGAAGGGTGATAGTATATACATAGCCTATGATGGAGGTGTTGTGCTTACAACGAGCGCATTTTCTACTATTATAGGACACTTATCAGATACACTTCCAGTGCGTATTACAGATATAAACCCACGAGCAGGAGCAATATCACCGAATATAGCTAGTATCGTTAATATGGGAGGGAACGATTATTTCTTTGATTGTGCTTTACCGTGCTATTCATCAATAATCATCACTAATATGAAATCACAAAACTCAAAAATCATATATCCTTATGGTTCGCCTAATGGTATTCGTATATCGGTTTTTGATACGACTTTGTACATACAGAAAGGAGTAGGGGGGCCTTATACTCTTAGAATATCCACTTATGATAGTTTAATATTTCTTGATACCGCTTCACTTAACATGTTTCTACTTGCAACATCTCAGGATTTTGATTCAATTTTTATCATAAGGTTTGATACGATATTCGGGAGTCCTGATACTTTTCATATAAAAATCCTTTCATTAGGCGCTCTCGGAATCAGACCTTATGGTATGAGAATTTACAATGGAAAGATGGCGATATACGGTGAGATTGTGGATGGAGGAACCTATGGTTTTATGCTGATCATGGATACCTCGGGTATCATAACAGCATTTTCTAGGTTCAATATAAACAATACGATAACGAAATTCTTTGATCTTCATAACTACATAGGTATGATATACGAACGATTCGGGAATCTTTATATTATCAAAACCGATGCGAACCTTTATGAACCTTGCAATTTGATTGGGCTCTCTGCACCTTTGGTAAGGGATAGCACATTTATATCATTTAATTTAATGTTTTCAGGTACCTCTTCCTCGCCTTATATATCTTTTACATACCCTATTGTGGATCCACTATCAACATCTTCATCCATCTCTTGCCCGCTTGCGTACGACACCGTAGAAATAATTCTAACCTCGCCGGACAGCGGAGAAATCAATGTTCCCTTCAATGCGAATGTAGGTGTATGGTTTTCAGGAAGTATAGATATAAATACGCTCAGAAATGTTGAAATAACCGGATGGGATGGATCAACATTCAGAAACTACGATTTTAATTACACATGTCCTACGAATCTCTTCTGCGTCTTGGATCCCATACAGACTTTCAGACCTTCTGAGATAATAACTGTGGATTTTAGAGGGATACTGGATTCCTTAGGAAATCCTATAAAGCCAAAGGTGATAACATTCAGGACGCAGGAGGTGGATACGACTTATCCTGTGATAGTATATACCGTACCAGATAGTGGTGCAACCGGCGTTCCCGCCAATACGAGGATAGGGGTGAAATTCTCAAAGGAGATGGATACGACAACCGTAAATTCATCAACGGTAAGTATAACCGGCAGCGTATCCGGTTCTCATGGTTTTACAAGGAGCTGTCCAACACTTGATTATTGTATATTGGATCCTGATATAGATTTTACGCCGGGTGAGGAGGTGAATGTTGTTTTTAGCAGCGGTATAATGGGATTAAACGGTAAGAATCTGGTGCCAAAGACCGTGGTGTTCAGCGTAGGAAGCGCGGATAATACAGCGCCTACGATAGTCATAATAGAGAATGACCTATCCCCCAATGATACCATAATAGTGTATGACAACAGGGAGCCCATAAAGGCCTATGTTAGCGATGATATAGGAATACACGCGGTTGAATGGGTATTTAGGAGTGAAAGTTTTATTGAATATACCAATTGCAATGGGGAGTCTTATGGTAATCCCGATACCAGTTGTTTCAGGATACCGGATGCACCAGCTGGTATTTATTTGCTCAGGGCTTATGCCAAGGACATGAGTTGGAATCAGGGTTATGACAGCATATTCGTTGATTATAGGGATACAACAAAGCCGTACATAGTATTCACCGACCCTCAGGATGGTCAGGTTGGCGTTAGTCCAACCACCGATATAAGGATAATATTCAGCGAGAATATGGATACGAGTAGGTTCGGGTATTTAAAGGTTAGAATAGGAAGCAGCGAATATCCATACACATATATATGGGAAGATAGGAGGAGTTTAAAGGTGAATCCCACAGTTATGCTACCTTATGACAGCACTGTTAAGATCCTGGTGGATTCGTTCGTGGATCTAAGTGGCAACATGATGATGAGGGATAGTTTCAGTTTTAGGATAGTCTCAAATGCTTTCGTAAATGTTATAATAACCAGGGTGGAACCCGATACGGTATATTATGGTTCTGGGGATAGTACGTACATAGAAGGTGTGATAAGCTCTGCGTATGCTATAACGGATGCCAAGGTTATAGTCGATGGCAATTTGGAGTACAGTATGATACCGAAAGATGGAGCGTTTGACGAGGTGGTTGAGACGGTATATGTCAGGGTGGATTTAAGCGGATTGAATGTGGGGGAGCACAATGTGATCGTCAGGGGATGGAATGCTTATGGTTATGGTGATAGCGAAGCCAGGAGCGTATATGTAAAGATGATAGGTTTCTTGGAGGAGAGGAATGTTATAGTGTATCCCAATCCTGTAAAGGATAAGGGTAGATTGAAGTTGATATTGGGTGGAGATGCTTATGGGGTCATAGAGATATTTGACTTGAAGGCCAAGAAGGTGTTCTCCCTAGCTAAGAACTTTGAAGGGTTTAAGACCAATATAATAGAGCTCCCTAAGCTTCCACCTGGACTGTACCTTTTGAGGGTCAAAGCCAACGATAGAAAAGTTGAGAAGTGGTTTGCCGTGATAAGGT